>DASWDH010000203.1:0-4336 GCA_036395495.1 Polyangiaceae bacterium | reverse complement strand
AGCACCCATCATCTCGATGGAATCGCGGCACTAGGGCGCGCGCGTGATGAGCTCGCGGGCGGCGCGCTCGAGATCGCGCGCCGAGGAGACCTCGAGCACCTGCGTCGCGATTTGGGCGTAGAGCGGCATGGCGCTGTCGCCCAGGCCCCAGCTGGCCCGCGGCTCCGGGCAAAGCCAGAGTACCGCTCTCGAGTGCGCCTTGATTTCTGCGATGGAGGCTGCGCCGTTCGGCTGATAGTTGGTGCGCCCGTCCCCCAGGATCACGACGGTCGTCCGGCGGTCCAAGGCGGACATGTATTGCCTCTCGAACGATCGAAATACGCGACCGTAGGAGGAGTTTTCATGGATGCTCACGACCGAAGTTGCCGCTCGGGCGATCGCCGTGGCGACCTGCTCCTCTTCGAACAAGCGGGTCACTTCGCCGAGCTCGCTCACGAAGACGAAGCTGCGCGTGCGCTCGAAGAGCTCGTTCACCGCGTAGACGAACTCCAGCATGAAACGCGAGGCGGCGCGCACGGAGTCGCTCACGTCGCACAAGACGACGAGCCGCGGTAAATCCCGCCGTTGGTCGCGGCGCACGGGGTGGAACGGCACGCCGCCCGTCGCCAGGCTCTTGCGCATCGTTCGGGCCGGATCGAGGCGCCCGCGCCTTCGATGCCGGCGCTTCACCCGCGCCGCTCCTCGCAGCCGTTCGGCCAGCCGTCGCACGCCGGTTCGAACCGCTTCGATCTCGCTTTCGGACAGAGATGCGAACGGCTGGGACATCGGCCCCCCGGGTGAGTCGTCATCCGCGGCGAGACGCGTTTCGATCCGTTCTCGCACACGCTCTTCGGAGCGCTCGAGCTCCCGCATGAGAGCCTGGACCAGAAACTCGGCGCGCTGGTGACCGAGGGCATCGGACAGGCCGTCTTTCAGAATCAAAAGCGCGGCGCGGGTCCGCCCGACGCCGATCTCTTCGAGCACGCGATGCGTGTAGAAGCCTTTCTTCAGCGGGCTATTCATCTGATCGAGCAGGCGCTGCACGGCGTCGCTCGCCAGCAGGTGATCGAATTCCGCTCCACCGGTCAGCAGAGCTCGCAGGCGCCCGCCTCCCTGCGGCGAGATGAACTCGCGCAACAAATCGCGCAGCGTCCCGAGCTCGGCGCGACTGAAGCCCTGGGCGAGGAGGCGATGGCTGAGCGGAACGGGCCGGGTGGCCTCGGGGGAGAAGAACTCGTCGAAAACGGCTCGATAACGCTCTTGCCGGACCGGCGAGTCGACGACGACACACGCGATCGCGTCGCGCAACGTTGCGCGATCGGTGAACCCGACCTCACGCGCGGCGCGAGCGGCGTCGATGGCCTGGGGTGTCGAGATGGCGAACCCCGCCCGGCGCAATGTCCAAAGGAAGTTGTCGACGACGTCGAGCATTCAGGGAGCGGGCTCGGCGAGCAGACGCTGCACCAGCGCTTCCATTTCGGCTTCCTTGCGGGGGTCGAAGCCCACCGACACGTCCCGGATCACCCCGCGTTTATCGATCACGAAAACCGTGGGCAGCGCCCTAACGCCGAACGCGCGCTGCGTCGTGTACGAGGGATCGGTGGCAATCGCTTGGTAGCGCATACCGAAGCTGCGGGCGGCCTGCGACGCTTCGGGCACGGGATCGTCGGTGATTCCGATGACCGAGAGACCCTGGGCGCCGAATTTGGCTTGCCACGCGGTCAGCTTGGGCGCGGACATGCGGCACGCCAGGCACCACGTTGCCCAGAAATCGAGGATTACGACGCGACCCTTGAGCTCATTCAAGCCGACCGGCACGGGGCCGGAGACCTGAGCGAGGCCCTTCCAATTGGGGGCCGGCGCTCCGATCTTGTCGAGGCGGAGCATCTCATCGGTATCCGGCATCGCGGCGAGCGTGACGTTCAGCGTGACTTCGGTGGCCCCGCGCAGCAGCGCCAGGCGTACGACGGCGCCGGGCCCGTGCATTCCGACTTCGCGGATGACGTCGTCGGCACGGCTGACCGCTGCTTCCTCGATGCGCACGAGGATGTCTGCATCGCGCACACCCGCGTTCCACGCCGGCGAGCCACGAACCGCATGACGGACGCGAACGCCACGCCCATCGCCGCGAGCGCCGTCGAATTCCACCCCCAACCACGCTCGGCGCGCAGCCGTTTGGCCGGCGGCCTCGCTCTCATGAGCGACGAAAGCGAACGACCCGCTCAGGGCGCTCAAAGCGAGAGCCAAAGCCGTGGTAGAAGCAGACGAGACGCCGAAACGCATGGGATCTAACCGACATGGTGCACTCGAGCGGGTCGTCTGTCGAGCCGGGCTTGTCTGGACCGTCGCCTCGAGCTTTTGGCTTGGACTTACATCCGGTTGCCGACACGAGCCTGCGCTCGTCGATCCCGGAATGTCCACCGTCAACCGCGCGGTGAGGACGCCAGAGAGGGCGGCACCCGACGCCTCGGTCAAATGGGAAACCATGGCGGAGATCGGAACCTATCGTCCGATGGGTCGCCCCTTCATCTCACGCGGGCATTTCGCCGGACGATGGAAGGCTCAGGTGTTGGTCAACGCGCCGGCGTCGCCGATCTACACCGGCCTCAGGAGCTCGGCGCGATTTCCGGCCGGGGCCGTCCTGGTGAAGCAGCACACCGACAAGCAGTCCGGTGCGCCCGGTCCTTTGTTCGCGATGGTCAAGCACGAGGCCGGCTATTTCCCGGATGGCGGTGATTGGGAGTTCGTCGTGACCGACCCGAGCGGTTGGATCGAGGACCGAGGACCTTTGGCCATGTGCGCGCGGTGCCACGCCGAAGGCAACGCCGATTGGGTTTTCGGTCTGCCCGCCGATGCGCGCTGAGGAAAAAAAAACCCATCGCGCGGAGCACCCGAGGGGTGCGCCACGCGATGGGCAAGATTTTTAGGGGGGGAGCGCCAAGACGAACGGGAAGAAAGAAGCAGAAGCGGAAGTTAAGCTGGTAAGGAAGCCAAAGTCCGAAGCCTGAAGCTCGAAGCCTCAGCCAGTTGCCAGGAGGGAGCCAAGAAGACCGGCAGCTGGAAGATCCGCCAATCGACCGCCGCAGCCCACGGCGTCGCTGGCAGGTATCTATCAGAGCAGCTCGCGTGCCACGTCCGAGCGACACATGTGTCAGCAGGGAATAATCGGCTCGTTTCGAGCATTCGTGGGGGCAAAGAGCCCGCAGGGCCGGCAAGATCCTGCTGGCAGGCCTGTCGCAGTGGCGCAGGTAACGCTGCAAACTTTTCAGGATTGTAGGTCTGTGTACGACAGGACCTACTCGTAGGGTGAAGGCATGGGCCGCGCTGAGGGCGCCGCGGCTGGCGCGGGCGAACTGGCCGGCGCTGCCGCGCTGCTCGATGACGCGGGGGCTGACTGGGGTGCCGCAGCGGGCTGCGGGGCGGGGGCCGCCGCTGGGCGGGTCGGCGGGGCGGCGTACTCCGGCGTGAGAGCGCCAAGCTCCGTACGGCATCGTTCGAGCTCGGCGGCTCGCGAATCGGCCGCCTTTTTCAGCTCGTCGCGCTCGCTCGTGAGCTGAGCTTCCTTGTGCTGGCCCTCGGTGCTGAGCTTCGTGCGCTCCTGCGTGGAGGTGCGCACCTCGTCCTCGCAAGCTTTGATCCGATTCGCGTAGGTGGCCTCGAGGTTTTGCATCTGGCGCGCTCGCTCCGCTTCGCTCGAACCGCCGGTCCTGGAAATGTTGTCGAGCATCGCCTTGTGCTCGCGCTGCTCCTTGACGCGGGCATCACGGCAGGTCGCCGCGTCGCGTTGGGCGAGCTGATGGGAGGCGATGCAGGTGTCCAGTTTGTCGAATGACGCGGCGGCCCCCGCACGCGCCTTGTTCAGCTCCGAGGCCAGCCGGATCGTTTCGCGCTTCGAGTAGGCGTAAAGACCTCCCATGCTCGCCAAGACCACGATGGCCGCGAAGGTCACGCGTCGCACCACCTTCTGGCGGAAACGGCGGCGCTCGCGGAGCCGCGCGCGCTCGTTTTTCGGTTCGAGAAGAACCTCGAGCTCGTCGGCCATGACGCCGACCGGCGGCCGGATCGCCGGATCGGGGTTCATCCATCGACAGAGCGCGTCCTTCAGAAGCTCGCGCGGCCTTCCCACCACATCGGGGAGTGCGGAAAACGCGATCGGGGCGCGCGCCCGGATCTCTTGCGCCTGCACGATGTCGTAACGGGTCTCCGCGCCGTCACCGGGGAAGTTGATCGGCCCGACGAGTGCGAAAAGCAGCGTCGCGGCGAGGCAATACGTGTCCATCTTGTCGCTGAGGGGCAGCAGCTCCGGCGCTTTGGAAAGGGCCGAAAGCTGCTCGGGCGACGCGTAGAGAAGCGTGCC
>DASWDH010000202.1:0-14899 GCA_036395495.1 Polyangiaceae bacterium | reverse complement strand
GTCACCTACTGATGATTGTCGGGTTGCTCACGCTCGTTTCGTTCGGCTGCGGCCACCGAAGCGATACTTCTGCCGATCAACAGGGACGCATCACGCTCGCGATCACCAATGCCCCGCCCGATGCAACATGCATCCAAGTGGTGGTCCAGGGAACGACGAGCGTCGAACGCGACGTGGACGTGGCCCCCGGCCAAAGCACGGTCTTATTGCTGGAAGGGCTTCCGGAGGGAACCGACACGATCATCGTCAACGCGTTCAGCGGGAGCTGCGGCGCGCTCACGGCCGCGTCGATTCCGACACGGGTATGGGTAGGCGACCCCGTCGTCGTGCTGGTGACCGAGGAGCCCGTCGAGGTTACGGTCAATCTCCACCGGAACACCCAAAACGGCCGGATCTCACTTGGGATCAATTTCGTCGACGATGCGGGCGCTGATGCCGCCGGCGACGCTGGGAGCCCCGATGCCACCGAACCGGACGCCGGCTCGGATAGCGCCACCACCATCACCGATCCGAATTGCGACACCTGCGAGCTCGACCAGTGCCCGGAGTTCCGGTCCGGCTGCGACGCGTTCACCGGACCCGATCACGACTTGTGCACCGCCGTCATCGCGTGCGCGCGTCGCACCAGCTGCCACCAGAACAACACGCTCGACTGCTACTGCGGTACGGCGGACGCGACCCAGTGTCTCTCGACGTCCGGCGCGAACGGCGCGTGCAAGGCCGAGATCGAAGCGGGACAGAAGACGACCGATCCGACGGCCATTCAGAATCAGTACACCGACATCACGTTCCCGGCAGGAGCTGCGATGCAGCTCATGCTCTGCGACAATGCGGTCTGCAACACCGAGTGCATCCCCTACGGCGCTCCCTAGCTGCAGAGAAAATTGCGTTCTGCCGGTGCTTATTCGTTCCATCGTTCGACGGTCTCCCCTACTCTCGGTTCGATGCGCTTTGGTACGAAATTGGGCATATGTCGCTTGGCGGTGTTGGTTTGGCTCGGGATGGCGGCTTGCTCGTCGGATGCGCCATCGGGGCCTGACGTTGGGATGGGGGGGAGCGGAGGGTCGGGCTCCCGCTTCGATGGGGGCCCGATGGGCGAGCAGGAGGGTGGACTGCTCGACGCCTCAGAGGCCTGCATGGACTATTGCGACTGTTACACGACGAAGTGCGCCGTGTTCGTCGCGATTCCCACCGGCGAACCGTGCCTCGCGTTCTGCGCCACGTTCACGCAGTCGCAGTACGATTGTCGGTGGGGCATGTGTTACTACAACTCGAGCGGCCCGGTTGAGAACAACAACAACCATTGCCAGCACGCGGTCGGCATCGATCAGTGCCTCGAGTGAAGGGACGTCGCCAGCTACGGCGATCCCTTTGGTATCGCCGCCATCCTGATAGCGAGGCGAGTGCGACAAACGCCGCGAACCCACTCGAGCCGACGGGTGCGACCGGGGGGATTCCGCAGGCGCAACTTGAAGAGGGACGCGGGAAAAACTCGCCTCCATCGGTGCTCGCACCGGTGGTCGAGCTCGTGCTGCCGCCGGCACCCGCGTCTCGCCCGCCCGCTGCACCTGCCTGGCCGTCCTGTCCGGCGCCGCCGTCGGGTCCGCCGGCAGCACCTGCTTGACCTGCGCCGCCGTCTGCACCCGCTGCGCCGGCATCGGGCCGAACGCTGCACGCGCCCCCCTGGCACGTCCCGCCGTTCGCGCAGGGAGTACCGTCGGTTTTGGGCGTTCCTCGGCATGCGCCGGTCGCCTTGTCGCACGTCGCGTTCTGCAAACACTCATCACAAGCGATCGGCACGCCGCCGGTGCAGGTCGTGCTCTGGCACTTCTCACCCGTCGTGCATGGGTCGCCGTCGTCGCACGTCGCACCGGTGTTGGGATCCGCCTTGCATCCCGTCGCCTTATCGCACGAGTTGATCGTACAAGGGTTCGTATCCGAGCAGTTCGGCGCCGGCCCTGGCGTGCAGCGCCCGTTCTGACAGGTATCGTTGAGCGTGCATTTGTCGTTGTCGGTGCACGGCGTGTTGTTCGGCGCGCTGGCGTGGCTGCACTGCTGGATGGCCGGGTCGCAGGTGTCGATGGTGCACGGGTCGTTGTCGTTGCAGTTGAGGCCGATGCCGCCGCATTTGCGCCGGTGCACTTGTCGCCCGTCGTGCAGGCGTTGCCGTCGTTGCAGACCGTGTTATCGGCCTTCGTCACGTTGGTGCAGCCCGTCTGAGAGCTACAGCCGTCGGTCGTGCAGTCGTTGTTGTCGTTGCAATTGACCGCCATCCCGGACCTGCACGTGCCGCTCTGGCAAGAGTCGCCTTGCGTGCATACGTCGTTGTCGGTGCACCGCGTGTTGTCGGCGACTTGGCCGTGTGCGCACAGCTTTCCGCTGCAAGCATCGGTCGTGCAAATGTTGCCGTCATCGGTGCAAGGCGTACCGGCCGCCTTGAAGCCGTCGGGCGGGCAAGTCGTGCCATTGCACGTCTCGGCCACGTCGCACTCGCCTTGCGTGCCGCGACAAATCGTCGTGGCCGCCGCCGCCAGCGTGAAATCGCAGCTTCCGCTCACGCACCGATCCTGGGTGCAGACGTTGCCATCGCTGCACGCGGCGCACGCCGCGCCGGCCTTGCCGCATTTGGCCGCGGTCTGGCTGCCGAGGGCCACGCACGCGCCGTTGTCCAAGCATCCGGTGCAGCACACGCCGTTGTGGCAGCTTCCGCCCGTACACGGCGTTCCATCGGTGACCTTCACGTTCGAGCAGGCGCCATTCGAGCAGGAGTCGGTCGTGCACGGGTTCGCGTCATTGCAGTTGTTGCAGCGCCCCCCGTTCGTTCCGCATGCCCCGACGGTGGTCCCGGTCGCGCAGGTGCCGTTGCTGCAGCAACGATTGCTGCCCGTGCAGCAGTTTCCTCCACAGCATCCGCCACCCGTACAAGCGGTGCCGTCGGCAACGTTCGTCCCCCCGCATTGCCCATTGTTGCATGTCTCGCTCGTCTTACACTCGACGTTGCAGTTCACGCAGAAACTGCCGGAGCCACAGGCGCTGACCGTGGGCGTGACGCAGCTCGATCCGCTGCAGCATGTTCCGGCGCCGCAGCATTTACATCACAGCATGCCTGGCTCGAGCTGCAGCAGGTGATGCCGCCACAGCATGACGAACCGGTCGGACAACCGCCCTCCGTGCAGAACGCCTGCTCGACCGAGCCGAGCTGCTCCGGCGCCGGGGCGTCCACCGAGCAGGCCAAGATGAGCACCAACACGCCGAGCAAGGCTCGGGCGAGCAAGAACCCGGCATTCCGAAATACCATGCGTTGGGCGTACCTCTTCATCGTACGCACGGTACTCTATCCGCGGCAATTTGGGGAGGCCTGCTCCCGCACATCAGGGTCGGCCGCCGTCAAGCGAAATTCAGGGCACCGAGGACAACATCGCCGTGCAAGAAGACGCGGACGACCTCGCTTGCGCCTATGGAAGGCGGGCGGCCGCCCCTGGACGGGCGAAGGTGGTGCGAATCGAGGGTGCTGGCCACATTCCGCGCATCGAGCCTCCCCCCCTCAATCAACGCTTCGTCGACATCGTTTTGGACTTGGGAGTGACCCCACATCTTGTCGGCCATCCAAGCGTTGGGATTGGAGTTCTCGCAGAGGGAGAAGTTCAAGCATTCGAGTGTCGATCGTTACCCGGTCGAACGACCAAGGCTGATAACGTTGACGCGTGTTCCCCGGCCGAGATCAAATGTGGCTGCTTTTTGTAATGTTGATGTTGGTCCTAACACCCCTCCAAGGTCTTCTGAGGGTCCGCTCGCGCAGGCGAAGCCACGAGCGTTCCACTGCCGCCGTGATCGTGGCATCGGTGTGGACCGCGCTCATGGTCCTGCTCAACGTTTACCTGGCGGCGTCGGGTAGCGGCGTCACGCCGGTATCCGTCGGTTTTTTTGGTCTGAGTGCCTTCTGGCTATGGGCCAGCGTCGACGCCAATCGCCACGCAGGCGACGCGTAAATGGCGCACGCGGTCGACGCCGGGCGCCGCGATTTTCGAGTCGGCGACCCTCGAAAGGAAAGATCCACGCGGCACGGCTGCGGCGCTGAGGAGAATCAGCCTTGCGCTCGCGCGAGTGCCGTCAGCGCGAACAGCCGCGTCGCTTTGCCCCAGGCGATGGCCACCACGGCGAGCTGGGTGAGGAAAAATCCCCCCCAAAAGCCGGCTTCGGCACCGACTGCCACGCGCAATCGAAGGAACAGAAGCGCTGCGGCCACGAACCAGCCGGCGACGCTCGCGGCAAGGTAGACGCCGAGCACCGCGAGGGGGCGGCGGGCCGTGAGCCGCACGCCGCGCAGCCACGCGCGCCACGCCGAACGGAGCTCATCGTCGGCACCGAGCTCGGCCCGTCCGGCTTCGATCGTGGCATGGACGAGTACGAATAGAAGGAGCGTCACACCGAGCGCGCCATAGGAGGCGCCGTCGGCGTGCGCTTCGAGGGTGACGTGCTCGGCATAGCGGGTTGCCGCCTTGCTGAGGAGCGTGGCGAGAAAGCCGACCAGCGCCAGAGGAATCAACGAAACGAGCAGGATGCGGAACATCCGCCCGTACCAGGCGACGCCGCCCTGCAGGAGCCGAGCGAAGCCCAGAGACTGGTCGGCGCGCACCGATGCCAAAATCATTCCGGCAACGAGCGGCAGCAGGAGAATCCACACCAGACTCGACGCGACCGCAGCGCCGGTCAGCGCCGCCGACGAACGATAGGCCACAGCAGCGACGTCCCCGAACGCGAGCATGTCGAATCCTTTGGCCAGCTCGGCCGCACGGGGGGAGTGATCGAGCGCGCTGGCGAGCACCCGCCAGAATGGAAACGCGGCCATCGCGGTCGGCACGAGGAACAACGCCGTCCACAAGGCCAGCAGGCGCCACTGCAAGGCCGCAACGAACGCCGCGCCGACCTGGACGAGCAGCCGGGTCTTGCTCGTTTGCCTGGCGCTCACAACGTCCCCACCAGCGAGTACAAAAGCTCGATCACCGCGAAAACATCGCCCGTCCATCGGCGCGAGGCGGTGCGCTGCGGCTCGAGCGTGCGGCCGTCGTTGAGCTTGTCGTAATCGAGGTAGACGAGGCGACCGGGATCGAGCTGCGCAGACTTCGCCTTCACCGGTTTGACGAAAGTGAAGCGCCGCCACCTCGCGTCATCGTCCCAGCGCACCGTCTCCGTCGAGTCGTCCTCGAATTGCACGACGAGGCTTTGCGGCACGCGCGCGCCGTTGCGACGGACGACCACCGAGGTGCGGTACGGATACGGGCCCTCGCCGTGCTTGGCATCGGGATGAGCTTTCTTCCACTCCGCGCGCTGGTTCTCGACCTCCTTTTCGATCGCCTTCTCGGTCTTCTCTACCCATTTTCCGTTCTGGAAGATCGTTCCCGGCTGGGGCAGCTCTTCGTCGCTCCTCAGGCTGTCGACATAATCGTCGACCGCTTCGACGCCGTACACGTTCTGGCGGAAAACTCGTTCGACCGTTTCGCGGTCGCCCGATGCCTCGGCCAGCGTCTCGCGCAAATCGGCCACGCTCGGATGTCGGAAGCGCCACTTCGCGTAGTACGCGCGAAAGGCTCGTTCCATCGCCTCGCGGCCGAGCTGCTCCTCCAGGTCGTGCATGACGGTCGCCGTGCGGTGGTAAACCTGACTGTAGTTCAGGCGGTCCCACGCGTTCTGGCCGATCGCATCGCCAGGGTGCGGGTCGAGAGCTCCTTCCGCTCGCTCGGATGCGAATACGTCGGTCCTCGGCTCGATTCCAATGCGCTTGAGAAACGGCGTGGTGAGGCGCACGTCCTGGCCACGTGCTCGCATCATGCGCATGTCCCAATATTCGTTGATGCCCTCGTCGAGCAGCGGTTCTTCGAACTCGTTCGACGCGAGCAGGCCATAGAAATAGCCGTGCCCGAATTCGTGGATGGTGACGAAATCGAGGATCGATGCCGCGAACGTATCGGGTTCGACGCTCGCGTAACCGACGGTCGTGAACAGCGTCTGGTACTCCATTCCGCCCGCTTCGATCGCGTTGAACGGCGGGATGATGCAAGTCGAGGTGCGGTAGGGATACGGTCCCAGCGTGTCGGAGAACCAATGGATGGAATCGATCGTCGCGCGAAGCGCCGGCGCCGCACTCGCCGCGTATTCGGGTGGGTAGAAGACCTTGACCGATACGTGAGGACTACCTGGCCCATCGTAGGCTCCCTCGAGCGGCGGCGCGAAGTTGTCGGCGGCCATCCAGGCGAAATCGTGAATGTCACCCTGCACGAACCGGTGCGTGACCAGCTCCCCCTTTTCGACCGGCGCTCCCTGCTCTTCGCCGGTCGAGGCAACCTGAAACCCCTTGGGCACGGTGATGCGTACGTCGTACTCCCCAAAGTCCGCGTAAAACTCGCTGAACATGTGAAACTCGTGAACGTTCCAGCGCGGCTCGGTGGCGCCTCTCTCCCCGGCGAGCTCGAGCACCCCCACTTTGGGAAACCATTGCCCCACCATGTGGAAGCTCGCGAACCAGCCGGTGCGCGCGATCACCCGCGGCAACTGATCGCGAAAGACGATATCGATCTCGGCGCTGCCCCCCGGTGCGATGGGCGTCGGCAAATCGAGCTGTGCCACGGTGTGATCGCTTTCCGGTCCGCCGTCCGGATGGACAAAGGTCCATGGCACCGTCGCACCGTTTTGCTCCACCTTCTGGAGCTCGATGTGGCCCCACTCGCCCTCGTTGACCTCGACGTCGCTGCGGAACACGAAGCTTCGCTCGCGGCGCTCGGTGAAGAACGTGCTGCCGAGCCCTTCGAAGGCGTTGAGGTAGAGGTGAACGTACATGCGACTCACCACGCGATCGCTGCGATTTCTCCAGGTGAGCTTCTCTCGGGCCTCGATGACGTGCGCCCCGGGATCGAGCGTCGCGTCGATATCGTACTTCACGACCCTTTGCGAGAGCGTCGGCTCGATGCCCGAACGCGGTCCACCCCATGCATTCTCGGCGCTCGGTGTCTCCACGGCGGACGCGTGCGGGGATGCAAAAGGGATCTCCCCTTCCACTCGGGCGGCGCTCGGGTCGGCGGTTTCTTGCCCATGGGCGACCGAAGCACTCGGCGCGGCCTGCGGCCCGCCGGCGGCCATCGCGGAGAGCACCGTCGCGAATACGATCGCCGCAGCGAGGGTTCGGCCTCTAGTCATCGAATCCCCTTCGCAAATGATGGCCGTGAAAAGTGCACGCCAACGTTGGTAGCGCGCCGTGCTTGCCGGCGGCAAGAGGCCCCGTTGACACCGGTGGACCACAGCCCCATCGTTCGCGCGTGGCGCACACCAATCCTCCACAAACCGTAATCCGCGATCTTCTGGTCTCCGCTCGGCACCTGGCCATCGTCGGTGCGTCGTCCAGCACCGACCGCCCGTCGTACCAAATCGCCCGCAAGCTACAATCCGCAGGCTACCGCATTCTGCCGGTCAATCCGAACGAGCGAGAAGTGCTCGGCGAGCGAGCCTATCGGTCGCTCGACGAAGTACCGGAGCCTGTCGACATCGTGGTGGTGTTTCGCAGGCCCGAATACACCCCCGCGATCGCCGAACAAGCCGTCAAAAAGGGTGCGCGGGCTCTATGGCTGCAGACTGGAATCGCCAATGACGAGGCGGCGCGAATCGCGTCGGGGCTCATCGTGGTGATGGACAACTGCATCGGCGTCGCGCACAGCTTGCTCGGCATTCCGCCGAAACATCCTTAACGTCAGAGCGCCTTCAACGTGCGTGCGAAAAAAGCATCGATCCGCGACCAGGCATCGCTGGCGGCCGGCGCGTCGTAGCCATCTTTGTTGCCGGGATTCATGAATGCGTGGGCCTTCCCATCGTAAATCTTGATGTCGTGATCCTTCTTGCGCTCCTTCAGCTGCGATTCGAACGACCGCACGTCGGCGGGAGGAATGCCGCGATCGGCACCTGCAAAATTACCCAGCACGGTGGCGCGAATCGCGTCGATCTTGGCGGGGGTGGTGATGAGCCGACCGTAATTGACGACCACCGCGCGAAGCCGAGGCTCGCTCGTCGCGAACGCCAGCGAATACCCGCCCCCCATGCACCATCCGATGCTGCCGATGCGATTGGGATCCACGTCGGCGCGAGCTGCCAACCACTGGAAACCGGCTTGGAGATCGCCGAGCGCCCGATCTTCCGGCATGCCGCGCATGAGCTCGTGGGCCTCGCCGGGATCGCTGGTCGCGCGGCCGCGGTAGAGATCTACGGCGAGAGCGACGTAGCCCTGTCGGGCGAAGCGCGCGGTGTTCTCGCGAATCCAGTCGTTGAGCCCCCACCACTCTTGAATCACGATGATGGCCGGATGCTTACCTTGTCCTTCCGGTAGCACGAGGTAGCCGCGGCCTCCGTCGGGCAGATCGACCGGCGCGCCGGCACTCGCCGGACCGTCGGTCGGCGATGCTGCCGAAGCTATCGAGTTGGTCGGCGCGGCGTTCGACCCGCCTCCGGTTTGCGTTTCCGATCTCGTGCGGCAGGCGAGCAGGTTCGCGGTGATCAGCGTGGCGACGACGGCGAGAACGCGGCGCATGGGAAGTTGGCGCCCGCGCAGGATGTTCGTAAGCGGCATTTTGACGCTTCCCCCTCCTTACGCGGGCAAGGGACACTACCAGAACGCGTGCGCGGGAATCAACGCACGCACTGCGTCAAAATGCGGCAGTGATCGAATGACCGACGGAAACTTACACGAGCGAGACGGGATCGGCGAGCGGCGGCAGAGCGCACTCGTCCTCCGACGGCTCGGACACGGGACCCGCTGCAGGTTCGAGAGCGCCGTGTGCCCGACGGTATTCGTACTGGCCTTCCCGTATGCGTTCTCGCACCCGGTCCAATGGCAAAGTGAATGCAGCCGCGATCGACTCGGAGTTCTCGGCTTCGAGCTCGAAGAGCACGAAGATCGCCCGCAGCTCGAGATCGAGCGTGCGGAGGAACTCCCGAAACGAGGGGAGAGCTCCGTCGGCCGCGGTTTCGATCGCCGGCCCGCGGCGGCCGGCGGCGGCATCGCGACTCGCCACGCTCCGCAGCGCGATGGCCCCGAGCCAAGCGACGGGAGTCGCGGCATTGGGCGGACAGGCTCCGCGACGGTGCACTTCAGCGAAGACGCGCGACACGCCCTCGTCGAGGCGAGAAGGAGCGACGCCGAGGCGCGTAAGAAAGTTGGCAACGAAGGAAGCATGATGACGAAACAACGTTTCAGTCATGGCGCGTTCGCCCGCGGTCCACGCGATGGGCGCTTCCGCGCTTCGCTCCGGATAAGTCGATTTTCGCAGCTTGGGCCATCTCATCGCCGACACTCCCGAGCAAGTGACATGCCAGCAGTTTCGATGTGATCGAGGGACTGACCACCCAACGATAAGGGGGCCGATGGCCGCCAATTTGCCGCCAACAGCCGAAAGGTCGGACGGCACCGATCCGGCGCGCATCGATATGCGCACTGCCGGCAAGGATCTCAGCGATCTCCGATGGATCTCTTGGATCCTTCAACCCCGAGATGGTATCAGGTCGTGCGTAACGTGCGAAATGCGATGGTGATGCGAAGTGCGATGCCAAAGAGAGTCACGATTGCCGATTTAGCCAAGCTCCTGGGGATCGACAAATCGAGCATCTCGCTGGCGCTGCGTGACAGTCCGAAGATGTCTCTCGCGACGCGCGCTCGCGTTCAACGCGCGGCACGCGAGCACAACTACACGCCCAACTGGGCGGCCAAGCAGCTGGCAGGTTCGACCAGCCATGCCATTGGCCTCATCATGCCGAGCGCCTTCGCTTGCCTTACCCACCCTTCGGTCGTGCACACGATTCAAGCTTTGGCGCGGCTCGCGGCCGCTCGTGGTCTCACGCTCAATCTCATTGCCAACGAGCAGCTCACCGCTCGCAGGGACAAGCCGCTCTTGCCGCTTCACGCGGATGGCCTGCTCGTTTGGGGCGACGTCCCTGCTCTGTCGGCGACGTGGTTCTCGAGCGCTTATGCGCGCCCATCGATCGTCCTCGACCCTCACCATCCGAGCTATGCGCGTTACGCCGGCAGCACCATCCGTATCCGCAACAAAGAAGGAGCAGGCGCCGTCGTTGGCCATCTTCATGATCGCGGCGCGCGGCATCTCACGTTCGTCGAGGTGGTGACGGAGCACCTAGGTCACGAGCAGAGGTGGCGTGGCACACGCCAGGCGTGGCTCGAACGCGCCTCGGCAGAGACCTTGCGCAAGATCCACATCGACGAACTTACCGACGACGATCTGTCGAGCGTCGCATCGCGCGGCGACGGGGCGATCTTTTGTTCGAACGACCGCGGCGCCATGCAGGTGTGGCATCGGCTTCACCGCATCGGAATCTCGGTGCCCGAGCAGGTCAAGCTGGCCGGCTTCGACGGCGACGAATACGGCGCGCTCGTCGGGCTCACGACGGCCCTGTTCGATTCGGAAGCTCTCGCCGAAAAGGCTTTCTCCGGACTGCAGAAGCTCATGACCAAGGAAAGCGAGAGGTTCGGCCACGAATCCATTCCGATTACGGTGCGCATCGGAACCACCAGTTGAATCTGGTCCTACATCGAACGAAAGGTAGGACGCGTGACCGATAGACCGAACGCTCGAGCCGTCCGTCTACCGGAACATGAAAGCTGCCCGCCTCGCCCTCGGCCTACTGACCCTGCTCGCTGCAAGTGCCTGCGCGTCTTCGCGCGGCGAACCGGTCGCCGCCTCGCCCGCATCGCCGGGCATGGCGCCAGGATACGTCGATTCGGACCGCCCCATTTCGGAAGGGGCCCCGCCGTTGGCCGAATCCGACCGTCCGGTCGCGCAGCGCGCGATGCCGTGGGCCGATCCGACTCCTCCGCCTTACTCACCGTATGGAGTCGAGCTCTTGTCAGGCGATTATCGATCGCTGCCGAGGTATTACGCGAACGGGCGCGGTTACGTCCTCGGTATGATCGGCGAGCGCTACCGGGTGCGTATCTCGAACCCCACCTCTCGGCGCGTGGAGGCCGTGGTCTCGGTCGATGGTCTCGACGCGATCGACGGCAAAACGGCGAGCTACCAAGACAAGCGGGGCTATGTGATTGCGCCGTACGGAGACATCACGGTGGACGGCTTTCGAACGTCGCTCGACCAAGTCGCGACGTTTCGATTCTCGTCGGTACGTGACTCGTATGCCGGCCGCAAAGGGCAGGACCGCAATGTCGGTGTCATCGGTGTAGCCTTTTTCCCCGAACGCGAGCGCCCGGCGTACCGCATTCCACGGCCTCTCAGTCCCGATGAGCGAGCGCGCCGTTCCGACGTGCCACCGCCTCCTCGCGCGGCACCCGCCCCCGGTCGCTCTTCCGGCGCGCCGGCGCCGGCGCCCTCCGCGGAATCGAAACGAAGCGCCGACGACTACGGCTCGCGCAGCATGCCCGCTCCCGAGAGCCGGCCCGGTCTCGGTACCGAGTTCGGCGAGCAGCGCTACTCGAGCGTGGGATACACCAATTTTCAGCGGGAAAACCCCTCGCACCCGAGCACGCTCGTGGAGCTGCGCTACAACGACCGCCAAGGCCTTCTCGCGCTCGGCATACCCGTCGATGGCGGCTATGTGCGTCCCGACGACACTTCGCTCCGCGAAACCGCCGATCCATTCCCCCGCAGTCGATTCGCGCAACCGCCTCCCCGCTAGCACCACCACGAGCGAGTGCTCAGGGCACCAGGTGCTTCGCCAACACGTCCGGTGCCCGATAGCTCGCGACCATCCCGATCGTCTCCTCGATCGACGGCATCCCTGCCACGTTGTTTTTCGGCGTCGCGTACTCCAGGTACAAGTTGTCGTCGGTGGAGACCAAGTCGACATTCGACCCGCTCGAATCGGCGAGAAAACGATCCAGCGTATCGTCCATCACCAGAAGATCGCCTGCGAGATCCGCGAGCGACCGACCCTCCTCGCGGAGGCGTGCGATGGAAGGGCGCGCGCCGAGCGCTTCCGCTCGCGCGCGTGACATGACGAGCTCCCGCCGGCCACCGACGATGATGCCCTGATTTCCGTGGGCGTAGAGAGCCACGTGCGGGAAAACGGACCGTACCGTAGCCAAGACCGAAGCGAGCTCACGGCGGCGAATGTGATGGAACTGCACCCATTGCTGCAATACGCCGCCCGGGGCGAGCCTATCACGCACGAGCTCGTAGAACTCGCGGCTGTACACGTTGGCCGCACCCGCGAACCAGATACTGGAAATCTCGATTCCGACGACGTCGTACTGCTCGCCGGATACCAAAAGAGCGTTTCTTCCGTCTTCGTTCACGAGCGAGACGCGCGGCTCGTTGAGCGCGCCGCGATTGATGTCCGAGAAGTACGCGCGAGCGGCGTGCACGATCGCCGGTGAGATCTCGGCAACTTCGATACGTGCGAACGGGTAGGCCGCCAGGGTGCCCACGGTCGTGCCGGTTCCGAGACCGATCACGAACGCACGCTCGTGCCGCTCGGTGAGAAGGCACGGAATATGGGCAAAGGCGCGCTGTGCGTCGACCTCGTAGCCGTTGTTTCCCTGGAATTTGCCATTCGTGTAGAGCGTGAGGATGTCGCCCGCGCGAACCACGGTCGTGACGCCCCCGTGAATGTCTTCCCGCACCATCTCGATGGCATCAGGCTCGGGCCCCGATTCGAAATAGACATTGGCGCCACTCGTCAGGCGACCGAGATCCCAGCGCGGCACGGCCAAGCACGTCACGAAGGTCGCCAGCGATACGGCCCAGAGCGCGCGGCTGGCGACCGGGCGACGTGCTCCTCGTCCGCGCATCGCCACCAGAGCGAGGACCGCGTAGCTCGCGGCGATCGCCAACAGACTACGTTGGGAGCCAAGCTGGGGCAGCAGGACAAAGCCCCCCGCGACGGATCCCACGATCGAGCCGAGCGTATTGATGGCCGCGATCTTTCCGACTTCGGCGCCTACTTGCGGACGCGGAGCTAGCTCGCGCAACACGAGCGGGAAAAGCGTCCCCATCGCGGTGGCCGGAGCGGCGAGAGCGAGAAAAGCGACGAGGGCCCGCCCGCCTTCGCGCAGAGCCCAGCTCGTAGCGTACGGACCCATCGCGTCGAACAGCCCGGGCAGCCGGTCCCAAAGGGGGACGGTTGCTGCGAGCACGAGCCCGGCCGTCGCTGCGGCAGCAGGGACGCCCCACGGCTCGCGCGAGAAAATGGGCGGCCCGAGCCACGCGCCGAGACCGAGGCACACCAAAAAGATCGCGAGCATCAAGCCGAAGGCGTAGACGCTCGTTCCGATCACCAGCGCGAGCAAATGCACGAACACGACTTCGGAGGCAAAGACCAGAACGCCTGATCCCGCTGCCACCAGCCACAGCCCGGGCCATCCTGGCGATTCGCGCAGACCCAGAACCTCGCGCGCAGGTTCCGGCGTCTCGTCGGCGCCCCGGCGGCCCAAAATCATCGCGCTCGCGCCGATGACGACGTTGAGGAGAGCGGTCCAACGCAGCGTCCCGCGGAGGCCGAGCGAAGGGACGATGGCGTAGGCTCCCAGAAGCGAACCGAGGGCCCCCCCCGAAACGTTCAAGGCATAGAGACGCGACAGCCACCGTCCGGAGCCGAGTCCCGGTGCCATCGCAGCGAGCAACGGCAACGTTGCTCCCATCCCTGCCGCCGGTACGAACACGACGGTCGTGGCGAGCAGCCACCGCAGGAGCACGATCAGTGGAAGCGATTGCGGAAGCGAATGCGAAAGCGCCACATACGCTCTGCCGATGAGCCAAAAGAGGAGCGGCGAGATCACGCAGAAGCCACCGACCAGAATTTCGGCTGCGCCGTAGGAAAAGAGTCGCCTGGTCAGACGAGCGTTCCACCGGGCCACGAGCGCGCCGCCAACCGAGAGCCCTCCCATGAATGCAACCAGCACTGCGCTCGAGGCGTACGCGGTGGCTCCGAAGACGTACGACAAGTATTTCGAGAAGGTCACTTCGTACACGAGGCCGCTCAGCCCGGAGACGAAGTAGAGGCAAGAGACGGCGAACGCCAACCGGCGGCTTTCGACTGTCTGCTCGCTCGTGCGCATGCGCTCGTGGTTACAGCATTCATGCCGGTACCGGTGAGAAAAGCGCTGCGGCCGGGCGGGGACTCGCCCCCACGATTGTGAGGTACTGGCGCCCGAAGCGGGCCGACGCTACGTTGCGCGAGCGCATGTCCACCCGCAAGAGCCGCCCCCAAAAGACCGACCCGAGCTCGTCGCGTCTGGTCCGCCCCGGGCGCGCCAGGAAAACCGTTGCCATCACCGGCGCGGCCTCCTTTTTGGGCCGAAATTTAGTGGGCCTCTTGGAGGAAGACGATCGCATTGGCCGCATCGTGGCGATCGATCTCGCGAGTCCCAGCACGGCGGGTCAAAAGACGCGCGCCTACGAAGTCGACCTCGCCCAACCGACGGCCGAAGAGCGAACGAGCGAGATCCTCCTGGCCGAACGCACCGACTGCGTCGTTCACCTGGCCTTTCTCGGTTCGCCGACGCACGCGCGCGCTTGGGCGCACGAGCTCGAGTCCGTCGGCACGATGCGCTTGCTCAATGCCGCGCGACAAGCCTCGGTTCGCAAGCTGGTCTTCTGGAGTCAGACCTTGCTCTATGGCGCGCAGCCCACCAACGCGAACTTCCTCTCCGAGCGCCAGCCGTTGAGGGCGCCGATGGGTGAGTCGTTCTTCGCCGACAAGATCGAGGCAGAAGCTGAGGCCAACCGTTTCGCGCAGCGAACTGGCAATATCGTCACGGTGCTGCGCACGGCGCCGGTCCTCGGCCCTACCGTGAAGAATTACCTGTCCAAGTACCTCGCCCGGCGTTTCGTCCCCACCATGATGGGATTCGACCCGCTCTGGCAATTTTTGCACGAGGCCGACGCGATCGCGGCTT
>DASWDH010000201.1:0-6914 GCA_036395495.1 Polyangiaceae bacterium | reverse complement strand
GTGAGCTCGCCTTCGTCGAGAGCGTCGGTGATCAGCGCGGCAGGGCGTCCGCCGGTGAAATCGACGTCGGTCGGGTGATCGCCTCCGTTGCCGTATCGGTAACCGGCGATGGTCGCCAAGATGGGTGCCGCTCTTGCTTCGGCGTGCTCGCGCGTCTCGAGCATCAGGGTGACGGCCCCCTCGCCGAACGCGTTGGCTGAATGGCCGACGTAGGGTCGGATCGCCTGCGCGGCCGTGCTCGACTCGCGACTCATGAGGTTCGCATCGCGGTACATTTGGAACAGCGGGCGAACGAGCGCCGCGTCATGGCCGGTGCCCAAAGCCAAGTCGATGCGCCCCGACTGGAGCTCACGGTAGGCATGTCCGACAGCGATCGCACCGGATGCGCACGTGCCGTTGAAGGTGTACGTCGGGCCTTTGATTCCCAAAGTTGCAGCCGCCAATCCGACCGCCTGACCAGGCATGCCGAGGTTGAGCTCGCGCGTCGTAAACCTCTGGTTGGGGTGCTCGATCTTCGATTTGATTTGTTCGTACCAGAACGCAAAACTGCCACGCGAGGTGCCGTCGTAGAGGCCGACCCTATCCGAGGCGAGCCGCGCGACGTCGAGCTCGGCGTCCCGGCAAGCCAAGAGGAGCGACGCTACGTAAAATCTCTGCTCGCGATGCCAATTGGCATAGAGAGATTCGGGAATGCCCACCAAATACTTGCGGGCATCGAAATCGTGCACGCGACCGACGGCGTACGCCATCTGCTCGACAGGATCCGATTCCAAGGTGAGCTGCGATTGCCCGTCTCGCAGCTGCTCCCAGAACTGCTCGCGGTTGTCGCAGTTCGGCAAGATCACTCCAACGCCGGTCACCACGACCTCGTGCAAGGCTGGGGCCGGTCGACCGACGGCGCGAATTTTGGTGGCCGAGTCGTCCTGCGACTGTTGAGAGCGGGCGTAAGGCTCTCCGGCGCGAGCTGCATCCTCAGGCATGTGGCGCTTCCTTATCGACGCCTATTCCACCGGCGTTCCAGACATCAGCGTGACAGGCCACGAAAGACACACCACCCCCGCAGCGACGGAAGCGACCTCTGGCCAAGCACAAACGGACCTCGGACCCGAATGCCTCACCACGAGGACGACATCTCGGCTCTCTTCGGCTCGCGCTGCGAGTTGTTCGGCTACCAGCTCGACCACTTTCACTACCGATGTGGCGAGGCATGCTTTAGGCCAAAGGCCCTAATTAGAACTTCCGAGCCCTTCCGTAAGAAAGTCTGGGGCCGGCTGGTCTCATCCGGCCAACGTGCTGGTCGGATCCGGGCAACGTCGGATCGCGGACCATCATTGTGGCGACAGAAGTCTTCCTGCTACCCACCTTTCACGAGCGCAGATTTCGAGTTCGCAATGGGGCAATTGAGCCCCGGGCACGAATGTCACGCTCGCGCAAGACGCTCAACAACGCTCCACGATTTGCTGTACGTTGTTACTGTGCTCGGAGGTCCGAGCCTTGAAAGTGTTCGAGAGGGAGGGGCCATGACCCACCTGCTTCCACTGCAGGTCCAGTCCGTTTCTGTTGCAATCGACGCACGCCAGGTTCAGGAGATCATGGGGCAACGGGCGGCGGTATTCTTGCCCGGAGCTCGATCCGAAATTCCGGGCGTCGTCGCATGGCGGGGGCGAGCCGTGGGCGTGTTCGACTTCGCCGCGGTCACCGACGGATTGACGCCACTCGATGAAGGTCCGCCCCGCTCGCGCACTCTGGTCGTGCAGGTCGGCGCCAATACCCTTGCAGTACCCGTCGACGCCGTTCGAGAGGTGCGTGAGGTGACCGACGAATGCATTCGGGCGCCTCGGGTGACCGCGCAGAAATTCGCCGCCGCCGAGGTGGAGCTCGATGGAGTGGTCATGCCGATTTTCGACTTCGCCGCTTTCATCGACTCGATCGTCGTCGACGAGCCGATGGCGCTCGCGCCGATGGCAAAAGGATGACGGTGAGCACATCGACCTTCGTCGCCATTCGCGCCAGGGAAACCCACTGGGGGGTCCACGCGAAGCTCGTGAAGAGCATCGTCTCGGAGCGGGATTGGAGCGGTGCGCGGCCGTTCGAAATGGCCGAGGCTCTGGGCGTATCCGTGGAGCAAGACGATAGCCCTCACCCCATCTTGGTGTTGGCCACCGACGAGGGCTCGCTCCCCTTTCGGGCGTTCGGACGACTGCTCTTCCGCCAGCTCGACGTCGCGTCCGTGCTGCCGGTGCCGATGCTCGTACGCTGTCCCGGCAAGAGGCAGCCGGTGACCGGCATCGCTTTCCAGGAGAATGGGCCGCCGCTCGTCGTGTTGGACTGGATCGCGCTTCTGGCGGCAGCGAGAGAAGGCACGCCAGGATGAGGCCCGACCTGATCGATCGCTTTCGCGCGGGATCGCTCGAGCGCATCCGACTGGCGAAGCTCGCCCTTGCTGATTTGGAGGAAGGCCACGCCGATGCCGCCATGCTCAAGCGAATCGTCGGGGAGCTCCACACGCTGAAGGGGGAGTCGCGCATGCTCGGGCTCCCGGCCGTCAGTCGGCTGGCCCACGCCGTCGAGGAATGCCTGGCGCCGGCGGCGCAGGAAGGGGTGGTCTCGCGGGAGGTGTCCCTCGCCAGTCGGGGTGCTCTGGAGACCATCGCACGCTCGCTTCGCGGCGATTTGGGTCCCGAACCGTCGAATACCGAGGCGTTGACGACCGCACTCGAAGATCTCGACGTGCTGAGCGAGGCGGTCCACGATTCGCTACGTACCGCCGTCGATGTACCCGAAGGGGTGAGCCGGCAGAACGGAGAAGCCGTGCTGCCGCTCAGCATGCAAGAGCGCTGGGCACAGATCAAGACCAGCCACGTCGACGAGGTCTGCGAGCGCATGCACGAGTTCACGGCCATGTTTGGGCAGTTGCATTCCCAGATTCGTGGCCTCGGCAAGACGTTCTCCCGTTCGGCATTGCGAGCCACGCTGGAGGATTTCGAGCGCTGCCATGCGCAGCTCGAAGAGCTGGGCAGCGCCGCCTGGGCCCTGCGGCTCGTTCCGATCGAATCGACACTGGGACAGCTAGTGGAACACGCCCGCGATCTCGCGCTGATTCAGGACAAGCGCGCGAGGATCACCCTGGCTGCCGGGGGAGCACAAGTCGAGCGCGGCATTCTCGACGAGCTCTGGGAGCCACTGCTGCACCTCGTTCGTAATGCGATCGATCACGGCATCGAGAATCCCGCCGATCGTGGGGACAAACCCGCTCAGGGAACCGTTCGCCTGTCGGCCCACGCCGAAGGTCCGAACGTGATCGTCTCGATTGCCGATGATGGCCGCGGCATCGATCCAAGAGAAGTGCGACGGGCCGCAGTCGCTCGAGGGGTCATGAGCCAAGTGGCCGCCGAAGCTCTGTCCGACGAGCAGTGCTCGCAGCTCCTCTTCGATCACGGATTCACCACCCGATACACGGTGACCGAGGTCTCCGGACGAGGCATCGGTCTCGACGTCGTGCGGCGCAAGATCGAGGCGCTCGGCGGCAGTATCAAAATCAACACCGCCGTGGGGCTCGGAACGACTTTCACGCTTCGAGTGCCGGCCACCATCAGCCGGGAAAAACTCTTGGTCTTCGCCGTCGGCGAGACGCTATTTGCCGTTCCCGCGCGCTCGACCCTCGCCGTCGTTTCCATCGACCCGACGCAGCTTCGGGACGTCGCCGGCGGGCGCGCGATCCTCCACCTGAACGAGGCCTTTCCTCTCCAATCGATCGCTGCATCCCTCGGCTTCGAACCCGAAGACACCGAGCCCTACGCCATCTTGCTCGAGATTTTCGGGCAACGCCGTGCTTATTCCGTGAAGACGCTCCTCGGCGAGCACGAGCTCGTGCGCCGGCCGGTCGATGGTGCTCTGTCGGCGATGGGGACCGTCGGAGGCAGCGCCACGCTGGACGACGGACGCTTGGTCTTGTTGCTGCAGATGGAGACGCTCGTCGGACGGGTGCGCCTCCGGCCTCGCCTTCGAACGGCGCATCACGTTGCCCGCCAGCGGCGCGTTCTGGTCGTCGACGACTCGCCGATCGTGCGCGAGCTCATCGCTGAGATGCTGGGGGACGCCGGGCTCTCCGTCGACGCCGCGGAGGACGGCTTCGCCGCGCTGCGGGCGATGGAGACGACCTGGCCCGACCTCGTGTTGTCGGACGTCGAGATGCCCCGCATGGATGGACTCGAGCTTTTGCGACGCATTCGCGGCAAGAACCAACAGGTACCGGTGGTGATCCTGACGACCCGCGGATCGACCCAAGACCGGAGGGCGGCCGCCGAGCTCGGCGCCAATGCCTACCTGGTCAAATCGGACTTCGAAGGATCCAAACTCCTCGATACGGTTTCTCGTTTCATCAACCTGAAAGCATGAAGACCCAGCGCGCATGAAGACGGTGCTCGTCATCGATGACAGTGAAGTGGTTCTCGAGCTGACCAAGGCAGGTCTCGAGAAAGCTGGATACCGCGTCGTCACCCGCGATAGGCCGTCCGGCTCGGTTGCCGCCATTCTTCGCGACAAGCCGGACGTCGTTCTGCTCGACGTGAACATGCCGACGCTTGCCGGCGACCAGATCGCGAAAATTCTGGTGCGGGTGCTGAAAACGCCGGAGACGATGGTGCTTCTCTATTCGAGCATGCCGCTCGACAGCCTGCGGCTGAAGGCGATCGCGACCGGCGCCCATGGGTATATCCAGAAGACGGAAAACACGAATGAGCTCGTACGCCGAATCGAGTACTGGCTCAATCGCGGCCGTCCCGCCACGAGCTCGAGCAGAATCGAGGCCGTAGCGTCGGCCAACTACGCTCCGCCGAACCTGGGGGCGCAAGCGCCCACGAGCTCCTCCTCGATGCGCGCGGCGAAACGCGCCGGGGAGCCCGGGTCCGGTCGCCACACCGGTCTGCGCATCTTGTTCGTCGACGATGACTGGTCGATGCTCAACACGTATCGAACGATCGTAGCGGGGCAGATGGAAGCCGAATACGTGATGACCGGAGAAGAAGCTTTCAATCGTATCTTGTCCGACTCCCCTCCCCATCTGGTGGTCTGCGACATTTTGATGCCGGGGCTGTCCGGCGCCGATCTCTATCGTCGTGCCGTCACCCTCGATTCCAGCTGGTCGCGGCGATTCTTGTTCGTGACTGGCGCAGCCTCTTCGCGCACCGTGGCGGAATTCATCAATGAGCTCGACGTACGCGTCTTCCACAAGCCGGTTGCACCCGAGCGGTTGCTCGAGACGGTGAGACAACTGGCTGACAGGTGGTGCTGAAGCGACTAGAGTCATCACGGTATGAAGCGAGTTCACGTCGCCAGCGACCCCATCGACGCCGAGCTCATCCGCAGCCTTCTCGCGACCTATGGTGTCGAAGCCATCGTCAAGGGCGAGCATCTCTGGGCTTTGCCCGGCCTCCCGATGATGCCGGATGGCGCCCCCTCGGTGTGGGTGCTCCGCGACGAAGACGAACACCGGGCTCGCTCGCTCATCGAGAAGCATCGCCAGGCTTCGGTCGCCCCGACGACCACCTGGTGCTGCCGTATCTGCACGGAAGAGAACGAAGGCGGCTTCTGGAACTGCTGGAAATGTGGCGCCGCCCGGCCTCTCTGGACCGATCCGGAACCGGACGGCGCCTGACCGGGGGCGGCGGTAAACCCCGCTGGGACAAGCGGCCGAACGCGCTCACGTGAACCTACTCTTCGAATGTCGTAAGCTGAGCGAAGATCGTGTCTACCCTTCGTGCGACCCTACTTTGCATTTGCCTCTTGGCATTGCTGGCGTGTAGGCCGAGGCCCGCCAGCGCACCGGGCGCGGAGCCGGCCCGGATGCCGAAGTCGGAAGGCGCCTCCTCGCTGCGGACGCCCGCCGAAATCGCCGCGCGCTCGACGCCGGCTGTCGTTTCGGTGCGCACCGAGCAGGCTCTCGGCACCGGTTTCGTCGTGAGCAACGACGGACTCATCGCGAGCAACCTTCACGTCGTGGCCGGTAGCTCTAAGATCATGGTCACCTTGGCGGATCACCGAGAGTTTCGCGTCGTGGAGATCTGGAACGGCGACCGCGAGCGCGATCTGGTCATCATGCGTATCGAAGCGCAGAAGCTCCCGACGCTGTCGCTCGGGGACAGCGAGTCCGTTCACCCGGGCGACACCGTCGTGGCGATCGGACACCCCCTCGGCCTCGAAGATACCGTCTCCAACGGCTTGGTGAGTGCGATACGCAAGGTCGACGACGAGCTCACGGTCCTGCAGATTTCGGCTCCTATCGCCCCAGGATCTTCCGGTGGGCCGATCTTCAACGATCGGGGTGAAGTGATCGGCGTGGCGACGGCCATTCTGCTCGGCGGGCAGAACATCAACTTCGGGGTTCCGATCGGCTACGTGAAGGAGCTGCTGAAGGAACCCTCTCCGGTCAGTCTCAAGGCGTTCGCCGCCGCGACCGCCGAAGAGGAGCCGGCTCCCCGCAACAAGGCTCGAAGAAGGGTCCCCGTGTTGCCCGTGCGTATCCTCGACGGATGCAGCATGGGGAGCATCGCGATGATGCTAAAGACGATCGGGGATGCCATCGATACCGGGGCCCCCCTCTACAACGACGGCAACTTCACGGGTTGCTACCACGTCTACGAAGGGGCTGCCTCCGAGCTGGAACGCAAACTGAAGCCCAGTTGTCTCAAACCGGCCAAAGCGCTCGCCGACGGACGCCGAAAGGCAGCTCGCCTCGTCAGCCCGAGCGATCAGGCGTGGGCGATGCGCGATACGTTCGATGGGCTACTCGACGTGATCAAACGCTGGGGCGGCGAAACGCAAAAGAACGTCCCCAAGCGGGACGGCGCTCCACGTAGAAAGAACTGACGTCTACTTGAGGATTCCCGAGCTCGCCGCTGCTTCGGCGATCTTCA
>DASWDH010000200.1:0-3517 GCA_036395495.1 Polyangiaceae bacterium | reverse complement strand
CACGGCATCGATGTCCCACGCGATGGTCCCCGTCTCCGTTTGCGGATACGCGCCATGCGCGTCCATCGCGAGCAGGTCCGATCGCAGATGATCCCAGCGTAGCCGATTGGTGGAGCGCGGCGTGCGAAGCCGAGCCGTAAGCTCGACGCCGCCCTGGAGGTAGCCCGATGCGGTCACGTCGAGCTCGTCGAAATCGGTCCCGTCTTTCCAGGGAATGTGGACCCCGTCGCCCATGAGAAGTCCATCTCCGCCTCGCCACGCTACGTTGGGAGGCAGAACACCCGGGCGGGACGGTGCCCGAAGCCAGAACCAAGGCAGACCGAAGATCCCAACGCCGCCGACGCGCAGTTGCGGCTGACGAAGCAAGAGATCCGCGGGCGGGCCAACGACGCCCCCTTGGAAGGCCACCGATACTGGCGGGTCGGGGCACGGACAAAAAACGACTTCGCCCGGGCCGGTCACCTCGATTCCGCGCGCGGTCCGGCGCAGCGAGAGCTCCGGACTGGTCAGGCGAAAACGCTCATACGTGACGACCACGTTGCCGCGTAGGACCAGCTCGCGCATGCGAGCGTCACCTTCGACTTCGTCAGCCGAGAACCCGAGCTCGGGTTTGTCCGATTGAGCGCGCCCAGCTTGGGCCCAGAGCCAAGCCGAGAGTGCCACCGCCAGCGTCGCAAGAGCGCGGTTCACGAACGCGAGATTCGCATAGCTTGGGCATTCGAGGCGTAGGAAGCGCAGAGAGAAGGCTTCTTACTCGGCGCGGCCTCCGGCCCGTCGATTGAGTTACTCGGCGCGGCCTCCGGCCCGCCTGCGTCGTCGTCGTCGTCCGAGTCTACGGGTTCGGGCCCATGCTCGGTTTGTCGCTGGCGGGCGGCGAAGGGCTCGGGGCTGGAGCGGGAGCGCGGCTAGGCGGCGGAGGAACGTACGTATTGGTGATGATCTCGCGCTCGGCGCCGTTCTCACGCAGCTCCTGTCCCGACCGATACACGGCCCCGGGGGGCGGCTCGAAGAGCCCCGGCGCGAGCGGGTAATCGCCGGCGGGAAAATCGATCTCGAGCCGCGCGCTTCCGTTGTCGCCCGCAACCACCTGGTGGGTGGCACTGACCGACTTGCGTAGCTCGATGACGAGATTGAGATCGGAACCGGCGGGCACCAGCCGCGCTCGGGCAACCGGCGTCGAGAAATGCGTAGTGATGAGCGCATTTTTGTTGTTTCGCACGAGAACCTGCGCGCCGCGCAGCGTGTACGTCAACGTCCCCGCGGCTCGGTGTTCTTCGACGCTGACCGGCTTGCTCAGCTCGACGTACACGCGCGTTCGCCCCTCGGACAACAGCCGAAAACCGGGAAAGGTCGCGACCGCGGCGTCGGGGCGTGGCTTGCTGTCGGCGCTCCGAGCACCGCGGGTCCGGTGCTTCGTTTTTTTCGGACTCGTTTGACGCTCCTTCTGAGCCGTCGAGGCCGACTCGGCGGAGCCGGGAATGGCGAACTGCGGCGGAGCAGCCGGCGGTTCTGCGGTTTGTGCGGCGCCGGAGGCTGCGAGCGTCAAGCCCACGACCAAGCTCGCGACAAATGTCGACCGGCACCCCGAAAACCCCATCCCCTAAGTAGACCACGCGCACGGCAGGAGCGCCAAGAAGGCGATGTTCAAGTGTCCGTGGTGCAAGCCAGTACGGCTTGACGCAGCACGCGCCAGAGTTCTTCGCGCCCCTCTCCCGACGGCGAAGCGAATCCGTACGCACGAAAGCCGAGGTCGCGACCGATTCGCTCGATCGCGGGCTTACGCTTGGCGCCCGCGAGTTTGTCGATTTTGGTCGCGACGACGATGATCGAGACCGGGCCACGCGCGGTCTTTGCGCCGGCCGTCCGGAGATAATCGACGAGCTCGCGTTCCTCGGGCTCGACGCCTCTGCGCGCGTCGACCAGCAAAACCAGCGCCCGCAGCGTCACCCGACTGGAGAGATAGCCTTCGATAAGAGGACCCCAGCGAGATTTTTCGTGCTTGGCACGCTTCGCGAAGCCGTAGCCGGGCAGGTCGACCAAAAGCAGCTCGAGTCCATCGGCCGCCCGCGCCTGAAACAAGTTGAGCTGGCGGGTGGTCCCCGGTGTCGATCCGATACGAACGAGGCTCTTGCGACCGAGGAGCGCACTGAGCAGACTGGACTTGCCGACGTTCGAGCGTCCGGCGAAGGCCACCTCGGCCAGCGCCGGTGGGGGCAGCTGATCGAGGGCTGCTGCACCGGCCACGAACCCGGCCTCAACGATCGTCCACTGCGAATTCATCGCCCGACCCGCCGTCGAATGGGCAGCAAAATGGCCTCGAGCTCGGCGCTTTTCAGCAGGGCGGCGGCCGCGGCGAAGACGACCATGAAGGCAAACGCCGCGGCAAGGCCGGGCCACGCGCGGTGGAGCGGTCCGCTCGAGGTGCTGATTGACATTGCCCCAACGGCGAGATGCGCTGCTCCTACCGCCAGCGCCGAGGCGACGCCGGTGCGCGCCGCCGAGCTTGCGATTTCTCGGAGGCGCAGCGATGGGATACGCAGCCCCAAGAAATACCAGAGGAGCGCCATCTGAACGCCGCTCGAGACGGTGACCGCGACACTAACCCCCACGTGGCCGAGAGGTCCCCGTAGCCACACCGCGGTGCCGATGAAGGCCGCTAGATCGACCGCGGAGATCACGACGGGCGTTCGCGTATCGCCGAGTGCGTAGAAGACCGGCAGCAGCTGGCGTACGGCCGCTACCGTCCATATGCCGAGCCCCTGCGCGATGAGCGCGCGAGAGGTCTCGCTCGACGAGATGGCGTCGAAAGCTCCTCGCTCGAAGAGCGTCACCACCAACGGGCGGGCAACTCCCACGAAGAGGGCCGTGGCGGGGATTGCGACGAAAAGGGACAGACGCATGCCGTAGGCGTAGGTCTTGGCGACCTCGTCGAGCTGCCGCGCAGCGACCAGCTTGGAAAGAGAGGGGAGCGTCGCCGCTTGTATCGCGAGCACGAAGATTCCCTGCGGAAAGTCGCACAGGCGCATCGCCCACGAAAAGTAACTCTGCGAGCCTTCCGGGAGCTCCGAAAGAAATCTCCGGGACAACACGAGATCGATGGCGTAGATGCCGATACCGGCCATCATCGGAACCATGCGACGAAGAGCTTCGCCGACGCGCGGGTCGTCGAACGCGAAGCGCGGTGCCGACGCGAAACCGATGCGACGGAGCGAAGGCCATTGGGCGATCACTTGAAGCGCACCCCCGACGAGCGCGCCTAGGGCCAGCGCGAGGATCGGGTCGTAGGAGTTGCGCGCGAGCCACGCCGGCAGGAGCAGCGCCGCGAGCACGAACGCAACGTTGAGCAGCCCCGGCGCGAAAGCCGCAGCAACGAATCGACCGTACGTGTTGAGCGCCGCCATGCCGAGCGCGGCCGTACCCATGAACAAGATGTAAGGAAACACCCAGCGCGTGAGGAGCACCGTTCGTTCGAAGGCGCCCGGCCGCGCATGCAGTCCGCCGGCGAAGAGCTCGACGA
>DASWDH010000199.1:0-18819 GCA_036395495.1 Polyangiaceae bacterium | reverse complement strand
GACGTCGAGCGAGCTGTCGACCTGCAACAGACGCTGCTCTCGGCCTCGAAGACGCCCGAGCTCAAACGAAAACGCACCATCGAGCTCGCCCACGTGTACGAGCAGGCGGCGCAAGATGCGAAAAAAGCCGAGATGCTGCTGGAGACGGCGCGCAAAGAGTTTCCGAACGATGTCGAGCTGCTCGCTGCGCTCGCCGAATTCTACACGCGCGCCAACCGCGGGCCGGCGGTGAATATCCTGCTCGAGCGCTCGGCGGGTGACGCCCGGCGCGCGCTGTCGACGGGCCGCTTCGACGTGAACCTGTTCGCGATGCTCGCCGCGGTCGCCAAACTGCGCAACCGGCCCGAAGCCGCGCGGATAGCCGAAGCCGTCGTGGCCGCAATCGAGGGGCGTTCTTCGGACTTGCCAGGCGCCGGCGCACGGGCCGCGGATCCCCAGCTCGACGACCAGATGGCGCCCGACCTTCTCACTCCGGCTTTTCGCGCGCTGCTGCGAAAGACCGGGGAGGCCCTCGATGCCGCGATGCCCGTCGATCTCAAGAGTATGCGGGCCCTTCCCCTCGGTCAGGAGAGCGAGGAGGGCGCTGCCGAAGTGAGAGAGCTCGGCGCGTCCTTCGGTCTCGAGAACGTCGAGGTGTTGGTCTCCCCGAGCCTCGGTCCGGTCTGCATGCCTTCGAGCTCTCAGCCTCCGCAGATCGTGATCGGTCAATCGCTGCTGTCGTCGACAGATGTCGAGGTGCGGCGTTTCTTGATCCGGCGCGCCCTCAAAGTCGTGCAGGCGCGTGCGTCCGCATTGGCTCGCTCGGCCCCGATCGATCTCTTGCCGCTCGTCTCCGGGTACCTCCTGCTCTTCGCCCCCGACTGGCAGCCGACGGCGGTCGATCCGAACAAGTTGCGCGACATGACCGCGCGCCTGTCGCGCGCCAAGCCCAAGCGTCTCGACGACGACGTGGGCCTGCTGGCCCTCGACGTCATCGGGTCGCTCGGCAATCGCGCCTCGACGCTGCACACGATCGTGAACGGTTGGGGCAACCGCGTCGCGCTTCTCGCGACGGGTGACCTTTCCACCGGGTTTTCCGCCATCGCGCGCGCCGCCGGGCACACGACCGGTCCGGCAGCGAGCGGACCGGAGCGCACCACGTGGATCGGTCGTAACGCGGAAGCGCGCGATCTCGCCGTCTTCAGCGTGAGCGATGCCTACGCGGACGTGCGCGCGAAGCTCGGGATCTGAAATCGATCTCTTTGCGCCACCTGATTTCGTGTTAGAACTCGCCCCCGCGAGCTGGTCAAGTCATGCTTCGAATCGATCTTTCCGGCAAAAGAGCGCTCGTTGCGGGCGTCGCAGACGACGGCGGTTACGGCTTTGCCATCGCCAAGGCCCTCGCCGAAGCTGGCGCCACCGTATGCCTCGGCACCTGGCCGCCCGCCCTCAACATTTTCCGCAGCTTTCTCGAGCGCGGCAAGATCGATGCGTCGCTCCAGATGTCGAACGGCGAGAAGCTGAAGTTCGAACGAATTTATCCTCTGGACGCAGCCTACGACGAGCTCGCGCAAGTGCCGGAGGACGTGCGCACGAACAAGCGGTACCGCGACGTCGGCGACTTTACGATCGAAGGCTTGCGGGCGCGCCTCGTTTCTGATTTCGGCGACAAACCTCTCGACCTCGTGGTCCACTCGCTCGCCAACGGTCCGGAGGTGAAAAAGCCGCTTCTCGCCACCAGTCGCAGCGGGTACTTGACGGCGGTCTCGGTCAGCGCGTATTCGCTCGTCTCGCTGGTGAGCCGGCTGGGGCCCATCTTGCGAGAGCGGGGCGCGTTCCTCTCCCTCACCTACCTGGCCAGCGAGCGGGTCATTCCCGGGTATGGGGGGGGCATGTCATCGGCCAAGGCGGCGCTGGAGAGCGACACCAGAACGCTTGCTTTCGAAGCAGGTCAGCGGTTCGGTGCGCGCGTCAATACCATCTCCGCCGGCCCGCTCGCTTCGCGAGCAGCGACGGCGATCGGCATCATCGAAGAGATCATCGAGTACTGCAGCCAGAACTCGCCACTGGCCGACGTCCTCACCGCGGAAGAGGTCGGAGCGACGGCGGCTTTTCTCTTGAGCTCGCTGGCAAGCGGCATCACCGGAACGACCGTTTACGTCGATAAAGGCTTCCACGCCATGGGCAAGCAGGTGCGCGCCGAGGACCGGGACAAGCTACGCTGAAGCCGTTGCGCTACAGTAACCTGGCCGATCCGCCGGCCACGTGCTAAACGGCGGCGCCCCATCATGCCCAGGTCAGACCTACGCAACATCGCCATCGTCGCTCACGTCGACCACGGCAAAACGACCCTCGTCGACGCAATGCTCAAGCAGAGCGGGATGTTCCGCGACAACGAGCAGGTGGCCGAGCGGGTCATGGACTCGGGCGATCTCGAGCGCGAGCGGGGGATCACGATCTTGGCCAAGAACACCAGCCTTCGCTGGAGGGGTGTCAAGATCAATATCGTCGATACACCCGGCCATTCCGATTTCGGGGGCGAGGTCGAGCGAACGTTGATGATGGCCGACGGCGCGCTGCTCTTGGTGGACGCCGCCGAGGGCCCGCTGCCCCAGACTCGTTTCGTTCTGCGCAAATGCCTCGAGCGCGCGTTTCCCATTATCGTGGTCATCAACAAAATCGATCGCCAGGATGCCCGGCCCGACGACGTACTGTCGGAAGTTTTCGATCTGTTCTGCGATCTCGAGGCGAGCGATGCACAGACCGATTTTCCGGCTCTCTACGCGGTCGGCCGCGACGGCGTGGCCAAACGCGAGCTTACCGACCGGTCGACCGATCTGGTGCCGCTCTTCGAAACCATTCTCGCCAAGATCCCGCCTGCTCCGGGAGATCCCGGAGGGCCGTTACAGATCATCATCTGCAATCTTTCGCACGACGATTACGTGGGACGCCTCGCGGTGGGACGCATCGTTCAGGGCACCATCAAGAAGGGGCAAAACGTCGTCGTCGTGGGAGCGACGGGGACGACACCGGCATCGATCAAGATGCTCTTCACTTTCGAAGGACTGAAGCGCACCGTCTGCGAGTCGGCTGCAGCGGGTGAGAACATCGCCATCGCCGGAATCGACGAGGTCGATATCGGTGACACCATCGCAACGGCCGAGCAGCCTCTGGCATTGCCGCGCATCCGGGTGGAAGAGCCGACCCTGAAGATGAAGATCGGCGTCAATACTTCTCCTTTCGCCGGCACGTGCAAGGGTTCGAAGTTCTTGACCAGTCGTCAACTGCGCGAGCGACTCGAGAACGAGACCAAGAAGAACCTGGCGATCAAGCTGGAGATGACCGACAGCCCCGATACGTTCACCGTTTACGGACGCGGCGAGCTGCAGCTCGCGATTCTCGTCGAGACGATGCGCCGCGAAGGTTACGAGATGGTGCTGTCGAACCCAGAGGTGGTGACGCGCGAGATCGAAGGCAAGCTGATGGAGCCCGTCGAGCTGGTCGTTCTCGATGTGCCCGACGCATTCATCGGCGTCGTCACCGAGCGGCTCGGCCGCCGGCGTGGTCGCATGGTGAAAATGCATAACCCCGGTTTCGGGCGGGCACGCCTCGAGTTCCGCGTTCCCTCGCGAGGTCTGATCGGCTTCCGCAGCGAGTTTCTCACTTCGACGCGCGGCACGGGGCTGCTCAACACGATTTTCGACGGGTGGGAGGAGTGGGGATTGATCACCAAGCGGGCCAACGGCGCCATCGTTGCCGATCGCTCGGGCGAAGCCACACCGTACGCGCTGTTTCACCTCCAACCGCGCGGCGTATTCTTCATCAGCCCCGGAGAAAAAGTGTACGAGGGGATGATCATTGGCGAACACAACCGTCCCAACGATACCGACGTCAACGCCGTCAAAGAGAAGAAGCTCTCCAACATTCGCAACCACGGCAAGGACGAAAACGTGGCACTCGCCACACCCCGCACGCTCACGATCGAAACGGCGATGGAATGGATCGACGCCGACGAGCTCGTCGAGGTAACCGCCGACGCCGTCCGCGTTCGAAAGCGCATTCTCTCCTGCAACGCGAGACCGCGCCGGCAGGCCGCGCTCGAGAGCGCACAGGCCGGGTAGCCGAACCTCTTCGGGCGTCGAATTCCAGAACAAGTTGCTGACGCGTGAGGCTGGCCTTTTCGCGAGATTCCTGAGGTAAGCATACTTACCTCGGCGGTCGCTCGAAAACGGTCACCCCCAGCGCACGGCGCCGCTCGACAAGAGCCACACCCACTTCGAGCTAGATGCGTGAGCGGGTGGCAGGTGCGAGCGGTGGCGGGAGCGCGTGCGAGGGCGCGGGCGCGAGGCAGGGCGGCGTGCGGGAGCGAGAGCGTGACGGGCGCTCGGGTCTTTGGACGTACCTCCGTGCTCGGAGCCGTCCAGGCCGGGGCCGTGCTCGCCGTGCTCGGTCCGCCCACGTGGGTCAGCCAAAGCAAACAGGGGCGGGCCTGCGCGCGGCTCCGCGCGGTGCTCGCTTCGCTCGCAGCCTGGACGGCTCCTCCGCGCGGAAGGGGCGGTGGTGTGCCCCGCGCGCGGTGCGCGGGGCCGCACCAAGGAGTTCGCCATGCTTCGCATTTATCCCATCCTCTTGGATCTCGTTCGTTCACTCAGGCCGCTCGTCAAGGAGCTCGAGCGGCGCGATCCGGACCTCGCCAGGCAGTGCAGGAGGGCGCTGACCAGCGCTCCGTTGAACGTCGCAGAAGGAAGCTATTCTCGCGGCAAGAACCGCGCAGCGCGTTACCACACCGCGCTCGGTTCGTTGCGCGAGGTGCTCGCGTGTTTCGAAGTCTCTGCGGCGCTGGGCTATCTCCCTAGGGTTGACCCCGAGCTCAGGCTCCGCTTCGATCACGTGCTCGGCACCCTGGTGCACCTCGTCGGCGGTCACTGACGCACGGCTCACGGACCATGCGTGAGCTTCCAGAGGATGGCCATCACCCGATCGAGTCGAGCGAGTACGTCCGCCGCGCGCTCCTGGCGGACGTCGCCCCACGCAATGGCCACGCGGACCGCCGAGCGCGACTCGTTCGCCGAGCCTGCCGCGGTGAAGAGCCGCGCGCGCTTGTAGCCCGGGTCGCTGTATTCCGACTCGGCGATGTTGAGGACCATGCTGCTGGCGGCCGTGCGAAGTTGCACAGCCAGCGCGCGATCGTGCCTTTGGATGAACGGCATGAGCGGAGCGAGAGCTTCGATGATCGAGAGAGCCATTTCGTGAACTTGCATTGCCATGAGCGCCTCCTTCCCGGACGTCGTCCAGTGCTTTGCAAGCCGGAGGCGGCCGGACGGCGGCCGGGAAGGAGGCGCGGCGTTGCAATTGACAACGGCCACGCGAGCGAAGCAGATTGATAACGGTCACAAGCGTACAGCGCTTCGCGCAAGGCCAGTGCCGGGCGAAGCCTGGCGCGGCCTTGCTACGACAGTGGGCGTCGCGCTGCCGTCCTCGTCACCGTCACCGATCCAGTCACCGTCACCGATCCAGTCCCCGTCACTGTGATCGTCCCCGGTTATCGCATCGGTCTCGAACCGATCGATGCCCTCCACATGCGAGTCTGGTTCTACGAGACGGATCTCGGAACGATCGAGATCCTCGCAGTCGAACTGCCCATCGGCACTACGAGCGTGGCGTCGTGCTCGTCAGCGTCAAAGGTGGGCGCGCTCCTTCGTCGCACGCCGGTTTCCCCGCCATTGACATCGCCCCGGCGAAGCGTCGTGTCATCGAAGAGGACGGTGGGCGAACGGATGCCTACGGCGGCGACTCCGGACGCCGGATGTTCCAGTCACAAACAGCTTCCCGCGCGTTAGGACACGTCGTAGAGAGATCGACGACACTGTCACCACAAATGGACTGAAACCCCGTCAGAACCTGTCAGCGACTCTCAAGCGGATTGTCAGCGATGTGTTGTCCTGTACCCCGAACTGAAACCCCAACTCGGCCGCGGGGGCGGTGACGGGGGCAGTGACAGGGACGGCGACTGGATCGGTGACGGGGTCAGTGGCAGCGACCGGGCAGTGGCAGGACGGGGCCGTGGCGGTGACCCTGACGGACGCGGCGGCGGCGGTACGTGCTATCATCCAACCAGGTGATTTCGAGCCCTCGGCGTCTTCTAGCCCCTTCGATCGTCGTCTTTTTGGCACTCTTCGTGTCCGCTGCGCGCGCCGACAGCGGTGGGTGGGGCAGCAGCACCGCGCAGGAGCTCACCCGTCAGGGGCGTGAACACGTGAAGAACGGTCACGATGAGCTCGCTGCTCGTCGCTTCGCCGAAGCCGTTCAGATCGATCCGACCTACGGGCCGGCGTACCTCGAGCTCGCCGCGGTGCGCGAGCGATCAGGAGATCTTCGCGAGGCCGAACGCACGTACGACGTCGCGATCGGTCGCGTGCCGGATTTCGCCGGCGCCCTGCGAGCGCGAGCGGCGCTCCTGCACCGCCTGGGTGAAGGGGGTCGCGAGATCGCCGACCTGGAAGCGGCAGCCAGGTTGACCGATACCCCCGACGTGTTCCGCGAGCTCGCTCAAGGCCACGTCGCCGACGGCGCGTGGCCCGCGGCCCTCGCCACCTGGCGCAAGATCCAGGCACTCGCCGAGAAAGTCGGTGACGAGCAACTGGCCCGCGAAGCCAACACGCAGATCCGCGGACTCGTCGTTCTGTGCGGCGAGCTCGACCCGGTCGCCAGCGGAACGTCCAGCCGCGATTGGGTTCGTAGAGCGGAAGCCAGCGTGGCCAAACGCAGAGGCATGTGATCTCAGCCCGCCGTTGGCATGTGAAGGGCAAGCTTCTTTCGAACGTCGTCCGGCATCGCGCAAGCCCGAAACGAATCGAGAGCCACGGTGACCACGACGTGGCGAACGACGGTGCAAAGCTCGCCCGTTCGCGCATTGCGGATCTCGTGAGCGAAAGTGGCGCTCGAGTTTCCGAGCTTCGCGCATGAAGTCTCGATGCGCAGGGTGTCTCCGTAGCGGAGCGGTGCGCGAAAGTCCGCCTCGATGTGGACGATGGGAAGTCCAATCCGCCGTTTCTGGATGAGCGCGGGATAACCACCCTCCAGATCCCCGAAGAAGCTTTCGACCGCTTCGTGCGCGAAGTTCGCGTAACGCGCAAAAAAAACGATTCCCGCGGGATCGACTTCGTCGAATCGGATGGGCCGCTCGTAGATGATCACGTGCCGTCCGTGAGGTCCTCGGCGAGGCTCTTCATCGTGAGCGCGGGGATTTCTTTGTTTGCCTGGAGCTTGGGGTGCTGGAGCACGAAATACAGCACCCCGCTCCTCTTCTCGGCCGCCGCGTCGGCGAGCCTTTTCGCGAGCTCGGGACCCAGCGGGAATTTCAAGTAGTGCACGGCCGTCGTGCGGTCGGGCAAGACTCCCCGCGTCTCGTTGCGCGCGGCGATCGCCGCGCCGAAGACCTCGAGAGAGATGCAGCTTTCGAGCCCCACCAGCTCGGCCAGCCTCCGCTCGCGCACGACCGAGTCGGCGATCTCGACGAACATCGTCGCCGACAGTTCGCCCGGCGCGGCAATGAGGTCGTTGTATGTCTCGAGCTCGTGCAGGATCGCGCTTTCTTTGGTGATGCGCTCGGTGCGCAGCATCTCTTGGACCTGGAAAAGCACGGTGTCGTGGTTCTCGAAGACGGCGGTCACCTCGTCCGAGACGGCGACGCGCCGATTGCGCTTTTCAGCAATGATGCGAGACAAAAACGAGGGCCGAATTTGCTCGTACTCGCCGAGGCCCAGGAGTTCGCTGCGTTCGACCTTGTTCATGCTCGCTCCACTCTCATACGAGGCAACTCACTCTACCGGCAAACCGTAGGCATCCCGCAGCGCTTCGATGGGATGCAGGACGGGAACCTGATTTTCTTTCACGATGCGACGCGCAGCAAGCGAGCAATCGCTGACGACCAGCTCGCCTTCTTCTTGCGCAATCCCGCGAACGAGTTTCTGCGCATATTTGCGTCCGAGCTCGTAGAAGTCGGCCTTCATCCCCCAAGTGCCGTCCACCGCCGAGCATTGCTCGACCATGCGAACCTCGGTATCGGGGATTGCCGAGAGAATGCGCATCCCCGGGAACGCGATCTTCTGAGCCCGAAGATGGCACGCCGCGTGATAGGCGATATTGCCGAGACTTTTCTTGAAGTCGGTCTTCAAAGTCTTGGCGCGTCGTAGCGAGTCGAGAAATTGCATGAGGTCGAAGGTGGCTTGTGCGACCTCGCGTGTTTCGGCCGTATCGACGTAGACGGGCCATTCCTTCTTCATCGTGTAGCTGCACGTCGGCCCGGGCACCACGATCTTCTTGCCACTGCGCACGTGATCGATGAGCGACGCTACGTTGGCTTTGACTTTGGCCTTCATGGCTTCGACATCGCCACCGTCGAGATTGGGCATTCCGCAACAGACCTGCGAGGGGCGCCGCACCCGAAAGCCCTGATGCTCGAGCACGCGCACCGCCGCTCGCGGGACGCTCGACTGATTGTAATCGGCGTAGCAGGTGGAGAAGATCGCGACTTCGCCCGCTTCGCCGGCGCCCTGCACCGGCTCGTGGTTCTCGAGCCACTCGGGGAAAGGATGCCGCTCGAAGGTCGGCAGCGGAAATTCCGCTGACACACCGGTCGTCTTCTCGGCCACTTTGCGCAACAGGCGACTCGCGTGGATGAGGTTCACCGCGGGCGCCTTGACCCCCGAGCCGAGCTGACCGAGAAGTCCCGGCTCACCGAGAATGCGGTCGACGAGTGCTACGCCGTCGCGACGCGCGCGCTGCGCTTTTTCGCGGCTCATGAGCCGCGGATAATCGACGAGCTCGTAGGAGCCCTCGTCCGCGGTGTAGGGACATTTGATGTAGCAGAGCTTGCATTGCCAACAGAGGTCCGACGCTCTCTTGAAGTCGTTCACTCCAAGCTGCTCGGCGCCGTCGGCGCGCCCGGCGTCGATGTCGCGCTCTACGGCGGCGAACACCGAGGGAAAGGAGCCGCAGTATCCGACGCACATGCGACACTCGTGGCAAATCTGAAAGACACGCTTGAGCTCGCTCTCGAGATCGGCACCATCCCAGTAACGCGGGTCATCGGGACTCGAGGCGGGCGGGACGGCAGGTCGTCTCGGCGGATGGGACATGCGATGTTTTCCTGTGCCGTAACGGAGCCCGGGCCAAGGGGTACGCAGCCCCTTGGCCCCAAGATCCTGTTCGGCGACTCGTCCTAACACTACTCCGACAGTCTTTGGCAGCAGCAGATCACGATCGGCAATTGCAAGTGAATCGCGCGCAAAGTGCCGGCGAGGCCGCCGGAATTGACGCCGCCTATCGGAACGGCCGCAAGGCACCGCCAGTCCGCCTTCCCGAACATCATTGCGCCTGTCCGGTCAGCTTGAGTGGCGCAGCGCCACTTCGATGATCGATCTGGCAGCGAGAATCTGTCAGCGTGGTGCTAAGGCTCGTGCACGGATCAGCCGAGCGTGTCGTGCGCCTTCTGGAACCGCCCGGCGTGCGATTTCTCGGCCTTGGCCAGCGTCTCGAACCACTCCGCGATGTCTTCAAAACCTTCTTCGCGCGCGATTTTGGCCATCCCCGGGTACATGGTCTCGTATTCGTGCGTCTCCCCGGCGACCGCAGCTTTGAGATTCTTGGCCGTGTTGCCGATGGGAAGACCCGTGGCGGGATCGCCGACCTGCTTCAGGTAATCGAGGTGCCCGTGGGCGTGGCCGGTCTCACCGTCGGCGGTGTCTTTGAAGAGCCCGGCGACTTCCGGGTACCCTTCCACGTCGGCCACCTTTGCGAAGTATAGATAGCGCCGGTTGGCTTGTGACTCGCCTGCGAAGGCATCTTTCAGATTTTGATGCGTCTTCGTTCCGTTCAACTTGGACATTGTCTCACTCCTTTTTCTTGTTGGCGGGTGCAGATCGGATCCTCAAATCCATTGAAGTACTTGCCTATAGGTGGTCCGCTTAGAGCGCTTTGAGCCTCGAACGACCCTTGGCGCAGGACGCGCAGATCCCGCGAAAAATGCGCTCTACCGAACGGACTTCGAAGCCCGGCAAGACTTGGCCGACCGCTTTCGCGACCGACGGATCCGACGCGTGGGCGCCGGCGCCAGCGGATGGCACATCGCGCACCGCGCCGCACACATCGCAAACGACGTGGTGGTGTGGAATCATATTCGGATCGAAGCGACCGGAACCGGGCGATAGCGACAGCGCGGCGCACAAGCCGGCCGATGACAAAGCATCGAGCGTGTTGTAAACGGTCGCGAACGACATCGTGGGAAGCCCAGGCCGCAGCCGCTCGAAGATTTCCTGCGCGGTCGGATGCGTCTCGTCGGAAGCAAGCTCCTTGACGATGGCCATCCGCTGCGGCGTTAGCTTGAGTCCCGCTCTCCGCACGCCGGCCAGCATCTTTTCGACCCTGTCGGACAGGTCGGCCTGCTTCATAACGAAACCATAGTAATAATGATTCTAAGATGCAAGTCTTTCCTTCCTAAAAATTGGATGAGGTTCTCGGGCTCATGCGCATCGCGCTTCTGACGACGTCGTACCCCGACAAGCGGGGGGACGCGGCGGGACACTTCGTGGAAACCGAGGCGACGCAGCTCGCCGCGCAGGGTCACTGCGTCGAGGTCATCGCTCCCGGCGCTCGCAGTGACTGCCAGCAAAGGGGCAGCATCACGATTTGGCGGGCGGGGGGAAGCTCGCTTTTCGGATCACCCGGAGCGTTGAACCGGGCCACGGAAAACCCGCTCCGTTTGCTACAGCTCTTCTCGTTCGGTCCCGGCGTGCGCAGGCTTTTGTCGGCGCTCGCTCCCTTCGATCGCGCCATCGCGCATTTCGTCGTGCCCTGCGGCTACCCGCTCGCGCTCGGCCTCGGCTGTGAGCTCGAGGTCGTGCTCCATGGATCCGACGTTCGGTTGGTGCTTGCCCTTCCCTCAGCCGTTCGCCACCACATCGCCCGGCGACTCCTGGCCGCCAACGCGCGCTTCCGCTTCAGCGCGGAAGACCTCCGCTCCTCGTTCCTCCGCTCGCTGGCACCGGGCGAGCGGGACCAAGTGCGCGGGGCCTCTCGAGTGGAACTTCCTGCCCTCGCTTTGCCCTCGTCGCTCGAATGCGCACGCAGCAGGCCCGCCGGCGCGCTGCCCCGATGGGTCTACTGCGGACGACTCATCGCCTCGAAAAGGGTCGACCTCGCCATACGGGAGGCCGCCCGACATGGGGCGCATCTCACGGTGATTGGAGACGGACCGCTGCGGACGCATCTCGAAAAATTGGCGGCGTCCTTCGAGACGCCTGTCCAATTCGTCGGCCAGCTGTCTCGCGACGAGGCTCTCGGACGCATCGCGCGGGCGAATCGCCTCGTCCATCTGAGTGAAGCCGAAGGTGCTCCGACCGTCGTTCGCGAGGCTCGTGCACTCGGTGTTCCCGTCCTCGCTACGCCAGTGGGCGACGTGCATCGGTGGGCCGCCGTCGATCCTGGCATTGAAATCTTTCGTCCTGCCTGATCTCAGCGCCTCGGACCATGAACCGTGATCGCTTTCGACTCTGTTCGCCCACTGGTTCCATGAAATGCATTTCAGTGGGTGACCCCATGAACTCGACGCCGCCTAGAGTCGGCGGTGATGTTCACTTTTGCGTTGCTGCTCCAATCGCACACGAAATGAAACCCGATCTTCATTTTTGCGTTGTCGCTCCAATCGGTCAGTTGCGCCATGAAAAGGAAGGCGACAAAAGAACGAAGGAAGCGAAGATTGCGGAGCCCTGAATCTCAAATGGTACCCATCACGACGATACGAAGTATGGTGCCGATCCACGAGACGCAACCCCCGCCCTGCGACGCGTACGCGACGGTGGGGCTCGACTTCCGATCCGTCTTCGACAACTATGGAGTGTTCGTGAAGCAGACCCTGCGGCGGCTCGGCGTACCCAGCGCCGATCGCCACGACTTGTCGCAGGAGATCTTCGTCGTCGTGCACCGCAAGTTGCACGAGTACGACGGCCGCGCCTCGCTTCGAAGTTGGATTTACGGCATCTGCGTGCGCATGGCATCGACCTACCGCCGCTCGGCTCGCGTACGTCACGAAAAGGCATGCGAACAACCAGAGCCGAACGTGGCCGCCAACCAGGAAGCGGCCAACCAGGATAGCGGTATCGACTCGCGTCGCGCTTATGCCCACATCGAGACGCTCCTCGGCAAGCTCGACGACGAGAAGCGGACTATCTTCGTACTTTACGAGATCGAGGGCCTCAGCATGACGGAGGTAGCCGAGGCGGTCGGCTGCCCACTGCAAACGGCCTACTCGCGGCTCCATGCCGCCCGCAAAGCCATGCGCGCGTCATTGGCCCGCAGCCTGTTGCGGCCGCCGAACTCGGCCTAACGGGGTCCGGTATTTTGATCCGGACCTTGTGGCCGAGGCCCGGCTACAAGGCGGCCGCCGGATGCGGTAGATTGATGCACGATGGAGTCCCTACCGAAGTCCAGGGAACCAGCTGACCTCGAGAATGAAGCTCGATCGCCGGCGGAAGCGGCCGAATATTGGTTAGCGGTGCTGCGCGCGATCGCGCTGCTCGAGCATCCTCACCTCGTGAGCATGGGACCTGCGGCGAGCGGCCGCGGACTCGGACCCGAGCTCGCGGGCGGCAGGTCGCTGGCCGAGCTGCGGCGCGAATGCGGTCGGCTTCCGGTGCCGATTGCCCTGCGCATTTTACTCGACGTTCTCAGCGGGCTCGCCGCCCTGCACCACGTGAAAGTGAGCGGCAGGCTCGCTGGCTTCGTGCACGGCGAAGTCACAGCGTCCAACATCATCGTCGGGCCTGACGGCATCGGGCGTCTGGTGCCGCTGGTGCCGTCGCATTGGGACGAAACCGCGCCACCTTCACCGGACGCCAGTGCCTATACCGCGCCGGAAAGGCTCCTCGGGGATGAATTCGATCAACGCGCCGACGTCTTCAGCGCGGGGGTGCTGCTTTGGGAAGCCATCATGGGCAAGCCGCTCTTTGCGAACTTGCCTGTCGACGCGATCGTGACCCAGCTCATCGGGGGCAAGGTGCCTTATCCGGCGCCCGTTGAAGCCGCCCCCTGGCAAACCGCACTCGCCGACGCGGCGATGTTGGCTCTCGCAGTCGACCCAGGAGAACGATGGCCTCACGTCGGGGCGCTGGGCGCCGAGATCGAAGCGGCGAGCGAAGGATTCTTGGCTCCGTCGTACGAGGTGGCGGCGCTCGTCACCGGGAACACCGCCGCGCACGGCGGCCGCATCTCGTCGTCCCCCTCGAGCTCCAGCCTCACACCCCTAGCGAGCTCTATTCGTGCGAGTTCGTCCGGCGAACTACGCTTTCTCGGGCCCTCCGTTTACGCGAGGGGCGAGTGGACAGAAGAGAGCGATGCTTCGTTCGGCGCGTTGCTCGATTCGAGAAGCAGTCGGCCACCGCTGGCTCGAAAGACCGCCCGTCGGCGCTTGATCGTGGCCTCAAGCGTGGGGGCGAGCTTGGCGCTGCTGGTCATTGCGGGTTACGAGCTGCTCGCGGGTCAGCCCGTCTCGACCGCGAGTTCCACCGTCTTGGCTCCTGTCGCCGCCCAGCCGATCGGAGCCATGCCATCGAACTCTCCGACCCCTCCCTCCACCGAAGAACCGTCGGCGCCCCCTGCCGCGAACGCGCTCGCCCCTCCGCCGATCGCGCCGGCGAACAAACCTCACGCCAAACCCACTCCGGCCCGCGCGACTCCGAAAGCGAAACCGACGGCAGCGCCACCCACCTCGACATCCGCAGTCCCGCCCCCGAGCGCGAGCACCAAAAAGAACAACGAAGACCCGTTCGGAATCTCCTCACCCATCCGGAGCAAACCGGACCCCTTCGGTATCTGACGCCAGGATCGAGTAGTTTTTCGATAGTCGCCGTGGCGGTTGACGAGCCCGCGAAGCCCACCTAATACTGCGTGAAATTCTCGCGCAGCCGGCCATCACTTGGTTACTCCTGCCATCACCGCGGATTCGACGCTGACCGAAACCGGCGAAGGACGTCGCGTCATTTTTGCGTCGTCGCTCGGCACGGTTTTCGAATGGTACGATTTTTACATCTACGCCACGTTGGCACCGTTCTTCGCAGCCTTGTTCTTTCCGTCCGGCAATGCGACGGCGGCCCTGCTGGCGAGCTTCGCTACCTACGCCGCGGGCTTCTTGGTCCGCCCCTTCGGTGCGCTCGTCTTCGGCCGCATCGGCGATCTCGTGGGCCGCAAGTACACGTTTCTGATCACGATTATCGTGATGGGGCTTTCCACCGCGGCCGTGGGCATTTTGCCTACGTACGCGACGATCGGCATGATGTCGCCCACCCTGTTGGTGCTCCTCCGGCTCGCCCAGGGGCTCGCATTGGGGGGTGAATATGGCGGCGCCGCGACGTACGTAGCCGAACACGCTCCCGACGCTCGACGCGGCCTGCACACGAGCTGGATTCAGACCACTGCGACCCTCGGATTCTTTCTGTCGCTGGTGATCATCGGCGGCTGCCGGCTCAAGATGACGGAGGCGACGTTCAAAGATTGGGGCTGGCGCGTCCCGTTTTTGGTTTCGCTCGTGCTGCTCGCCATCTCGATTTACATCCGCCTCAAGCTCAATGAATCGCCGGTGTTTCGCCGCATGAAAGCGGAGGGCAAGGGGAGCAAGGCCCCGCTTCGCGAAAGCTTTACCGAGTGGTCCAACCTCAAAATCGTGCTCTTGGCGCTATTCGGCGCGGCAGCGGGTCAAGGTGTCGTCTGGTACACCGGCCAGTTTTATGCACTCTTCTTTCTGCAAGGGACGCTCAAGATCGACTGGAAAACTTCGTACACGATCATCAGCGTCGCGCTCGTGCTCGGCACGGGCCTCTTCGTTTTCTTCGGCTGGCTGTCGGACAGAATCGGACGAAAGAAGATCATGATGGCCGGATGTCTCTTGGCCGCCCTCACCTATTTTCCGATTTACCGGGCCATGACGCATTTCGGAAATCCCGCTCTCGAGCATTTCGTCGAGAACACCCACGTCACCGTCACCGCGACCGACTGCCGGATCCACCTGTTTCCGAATCCTCGCACGAAGTACAGCGATTGCGATCGCGTCCACGACTTCCTCGCGAAGCGGAGCTTGTCGTACGAAACGGTCGACGCGCCGCCCGGCTCGAAGCCGGTGACGCAGATCAACGACACCGCGATTGAAGGATGGAACGAGCCCAAGCTCACCGCGACGCTGCAGGCCGCCGGGTACCCGGCCGTCGCAAAGGCGGACGAAATCAACGTGCCGATGCTCATCCTTTTGGTGTTCATCCAGCTCGTCTACGTCACGATGGTGTACGGGCCCATTGCCGCCTATCTCGTCGAGCTCTTTCCAACACGCATTCGCTATACGTCGATGTCGCTCCCATACCACATCGGAAATGGATGGTTCGGCGGGATGCTGCCGCTCACGACCGCAGCCGTCGTGGCGGCGACCGGCAATATCTACTCCGGGCTCTGGTACCCGGTGATTGTCGCAAGCGTGACGTTCGTGATCGGTTCGATTTTCGTGAAAGAAACGAAAGACCACAAGATCCACGTCGTCTGACGAACCGTGAAAGGGGAGCAAGCCATGTCGTCCCATCGGCTTCTGGTCTGGATATGTATGACGGGTTGGCTCGTTTCGCTCGCGTGCGTCGCGTGTTCCGATTCCGATAACGGAGGCGGATCGGGCGGAACGGCGGGCTCGGAAACCGCCGGCCAGGGCGGGAGCACCACGGGGACCGGAGGCGGCGGCACAGGAGGAACCGGCGGTGGCTCGAGTACCGACGGAGGCGATTGCCAAACGGCGGGCTGTCCCACGGGTCAGCTGTGCGCGGAGTGCCTCGGCCCCGATGGCAGCGTTTTCGTCTGCATCAATCCCGATGAGATGTGCACTCGGCTCTAGGCTGAATGCGCGACTCGACCTACTGCATCAGGTCTTGCCCGCCGGCTGGCTGGATGGAACCCGCGCTCGAAATCCTTGCCAGGCGGATGCTAGCTACGGCTTGCTCGGCGAGCCGCACGCAGTCGGGGATTCCCACGCCGTCGTAGGCATTGCCGATCACGTGGAGCCCCGGCACGTGGGCGAGCTGCGAGTGGATGCGAGCAATGCGATCGAAATGGCCCACCAGCGGCTGAGGGCTCGCCTTGATGTAGCGAAACACCTTGGCGAAGAGGGGCTCGCCGCTAATGCCGAGCAACGCCTCGAGGTCCTTGCGGACTGCCTCGACGAGCTCGTTATCGGGGAGCGATGCCGTCGACTCGTCGTGCGCGCCGCCCACGAATCCGCGCATCAATACGTGGCCAGCGGGGGCGCGATCCGGCCACTTGCTGGAATTGAACGTTCCCGCGGTGATCCGTCGGCCCTCGCTCTTCGGCACCAAGAATCCGGCAGCGTCGAGCGGGTGCTGGACCTGCTCGCGTCGATAGCCGAACGCCACGGTGGCCGTCGAGACATACTCGATGGAGGCGAGCTCGCGCGAGAGAGCCTCGTCGCAGCTCCTTAGAACGTTGGCGGCCACGCTCGAGGGCAACGCGACGACGACATGATCGGCCTCCACCTCGCCATGAGCGATGGACACTCGGAACAGGCCGCCGCGTCGCTCGATTCCGAGAACCCTGGTGTTGAGGCGTACGGCGCCGCTGCCGATTTGCTGGACGAGCGCACCGACGAGCTCGCCCATGCCGGAGCGGAGCGAGCGAAAGGGGGAGGCCGATGGGGCTCCCGCGTCTTTGCGCTTTGCCTTCCGCTCGGCACGCGCCGCACCGAGCAAGCTCGTGCCGCGGCCGCTCTGCGCAAACCACTCCGGAAACGTGGAACGAAGGCTCAATCGATAGGCATCGCCGGCGTAGATTCCGCCGAGCAGCGGTTCGAGAATGACGTCCACCATCTCGCGACCGAATCGGCGCTCGAGAAACTCGCCGATGGAAACGTCTCCACCGCTCGTGTCGACGTCGGTCTTGGTCACTTCCCGGAGTGCGCGCAACTTGCCGCGCATCGAGAGCAGCGGAGAACGCATGAACGGCCGGATGCGGCTGGGGACGCCGAGCACGAGTCCTTCGGGCATGGGATGCAGCTCGGTCCCGCGGGCAATGTAGACTCGCCGATTCTCCGGTCGCGTTTCGATGAGTCGTGGCCCGAGACCCAGGCTTTCGCAAAGCTGCAAAGCGTGGGGCCTGGTCACGATGAACGAGTCGGGACCTGCTTCGATGACGAATCCATCTTGGTGCTCGGTGCGGATGTTGCCACCGAGCCGCTGGCTGGCTTCGAGCACCGTCAGACGGAGGGAGCGCCCTTCGCGATTCGCATCGCGTACGAGCGCGTGCGCGGCAGCGAGCCCCGAAATCCCGCCGCCGATGACGACCACGCGTAATGTGCCACTCGACATTCTGCTCTCTCGCTCTACGACGTTCTGCCGGTCGACTGATGGACGAAGTCGACGAGTCGCTCGACGTTGGACACCGGCGTCTCCGGCAAGATCCCGTGGCCGAGATTGAAAATGTGCCCAGGTCGACCGGCCGTCCGCGCGAGAACCTTGCCAGCTGCTCGGGCAATGAAATCCCAGGGCGCGAAAAGTACCGTGGGGTCGAGATTGCCCTGCACGGCGACGTCGTAGCCCACCTGGGCCCAGGCTTGGTCGATCGGCGTTCGCCAATCCACCCCGATCACCGTTCCACCCGCTTCGCGCTGCAGACCGAGAAGTGCCCCGGTATCGGTACCGAAGTGGATCACGGGCACCGAGAGGGGCTCGAGATCGCGCAAAATACGCGACACGTGCGGCATCACGAATTGCCGGTAGTCGTCGGTCGACAGCGACCCTACCCATGAGTCGAAGAGCTGCACGGCCTCCGCTCCCGCTTCGATCTGCGCACGCAAGTAGCGCCGCACGACTTCGGAGAGTTTACCCATCAGCGAATCCCAAGCTTCAGGTTCGCTGTACATCAGGCGCTTCGTTTTTTCGAAGTGCGCCGATTTTCCCCCCTCGACGAGATAGCTCGCCAACGTGAAGGGACCGCCGGCAAATCCGATGAGCGGAACCTTGCCCCCGAGCTCCGCCCGGATCAGGCGGATGGCGGCGAGCACGTAGCCGAGTCCCTCGGCGGGATCGATGATGCGCAGCTTCGCGATGGCGGCGGCGTCGCGGATCGGCTCGTGGATCACCGGTCCTTCCCCCTTTGCAAACTCGAAGGGGGCACCCATAGGCTCGAGGGGCAGCAGAATGTCGGCGAAGAGGATGGCTGCATCGACCCCGAGGCGAAGCGGCTGCAGCGTCACCTTCAACGACAACTCGGGCGTCTTGCAAATTTCGAGGAGGCTGTGTTTTTCCCGAACGGCACGGTATTCGGGCATGTACCGCCCCGCCTGCCGCATGAACCACACCGGTGTGACATCGGTCGGTTCTCGCCGACAGGCTCGTAGGAAGCGGTCCTTCATGCGCGGGGCGAGTGTAGCACCATTGTCCACGCTGCGGCTTCGTCACACGGCGCTCGCGGTATGCATACTTACTTCGGGACGTCGGGCTCGTGCGAAAATGCGTACGGAAGTTGCCCTTCCATCGCGAGCCCTGCTCGCATTCACTCGTGCCTCGAATCGAAGACGTACATCTTGCCGTCCTCGCCGTGGCCGTCGCCGCCCTCCTTTACTTCTACTTCGCCGCCTGCCGCAGCTACGCGCGATGGCAGCTTCGGCGGCGGTGGTCGCGCGCTACAGCCGCCGAGGAGCGCGCACGCGAGCTACTCGAGGGGCTCGGCTACGCCGTGCTCGGCATCCAAGTCGAGACGAGCTATGCGCTAGTCGTCGATCGCGATCGAAAGTTCGTGTCG
>DASWDH010000198.1:0-5504 GCA_036395495.1 Polyangiaceae bacterium | reverse complement strand
TATCCCTTCGCGTTTCCCATCGAAAAGTTTCAACCCAAAACCGGCGCTTTTCATCTGCCGCCGACGGTGCATTGCACGTTCGTGGGAAGCGGGCTCGCGGTCGGTTCGTTCGTGCCCCGCGTGCTCGACTATGGCGAGGGTGCGATCCCTTGCCCCTATCCCCACTCCAACGTCGACTGCGACGAGCTCATTCTCTACTTACGCGGCGACTTCACGAGTCGCCGCGGCGTAGGCGAGGGGATGATTTCTTTCCACCCCTCCGGCATCACGCACGGTCCGCATCCCGGCGCCTATGAGGCGAGCATCGGTCGGCCGCGTACGGAGGAGCTCGCGGTCATGATCGACGTTTTTGGTCGCGTGCATGCCACGCCCCAAGCCGCCAACCTCGAGGTCGCCGGCTACCACGCGAGCTGGTGAAGCCGCGGGGGCGGACCGGTTCAGAATCGACCGATGACGCCGATACCGAGGCCGCGGGTTCCGACGGTGATGGGCATCGGCAAGTAAAACAGGTTCTTGTCGCTGCCGCCGGGTTCCGGCGTCGGCGTCTTGGTAGGGGGCGGCGCCGCCGCGGAACGCTCTTGCGTCGGCATGAATAGCCCCTCCAACATGACGGCGAGCCCCCCCGCTTGTGCCGCGCCATCCAAGGCTTCGACGGCCGTCCGGGCGATGACCAACAGCGTGCTGCAGTCCAGATCCGTCGCCGGGCAACCGCCGTGGCTGATCGCGAGCCAAGGCCCGATGATAGGTGTACGCAGATCGTGCGTGCCTGGCGCGTCGGGCCAGCCGTACGAAGCGCCCGCTGCCAGCCCGTAAAAGAAGGCGGTCGTGCCGACCCCCAGGGCCGCGACGGCCCACCGGGTCGACGGCGGAGGGTACGCCGCCGTCGGCTCGGCCGCGACGGCCTGCGCGCGGGCGATCGAGGGTGATAGTGCGATGAGTGCGACGGCCAAGATCACGGCGAGGGGCGAGCTCCGCATCGAGCCCTTCTTAGCACTAGTCCGACAGATTCTCGCTGCCAGATCGATCGTCGACGTGGCGCTGCACCAACTTGAGCTGACCGGACAGGCGCAACTTTGCTCGGGAAAGCGGACTGGCGGTGCCTTCGCGGCTGTCCCCTGCATCAAAGGATCGCGCGCTGGCCACGACCAAGCGAACGAACTTTCCGGCTCGCGTCCGACGTTGTACCCCTGTGCTCATGTCCAGCGAACCCACCCCCCCGCGGCGGCGGTTGGGACCCATTTGGGCGCTCGTCCTTCTTCACTGCAACACGCCCTCCGCACCGACGGCTGCCTCGGCGTCCGCCCTCCCGTCGGCCGCTGCGGTGGCTCCATCGGCGCAGAGTCCGGCGTCTCCGGCGGCGACCCAAGCCAACGGGGCGACGGCCTCGGGGGACCTGACCAGTCCCGTTCCGAGCGGCGTTCCGGCCCTGAAAGAAGCGGTGGGCGCACTCGCCCGTAAGATCACCGAATATGGAGGGCACCTCAGCGCAGCGATCCTGGACGTGCAGTCCGGCGAGCTACTCGCGGCGCAAAACGACCGACGGCCGCTCAACCCGGCCTCGAATGCCAAGCTCTTCACGGCCGCCGCGGCCCTGTCGCTCCTTCACGGCGGCTATCGATTCGAAACCGGCCTCTATGGCGAGCTTCGTGGCGCCAGCGTTTCCAAGCTCGTGCTTCGCGGGCAGGGCGATCCGTCGCTCGTCACCGAAGACCTTTGGGACATGGTCCAGGATCTCAAGAATCAGGGGGTCAGGCGGATCGAAGGCGACGTTCAGGTGGACCAGCACTTTTTCGATGACAACTACATCCCGCCCGCTTTCGAGCAGCAACCCAACGAGTGGGCGTACTTCCGCGCTCCGGTGAGTGCCGTAGCCCTGAACGAGAACACGGTCACCATGAGGGTGCGGCCGACGGCCGTGGACGCGCCGGCGGTGGTGTCCTTCGACCCCCCCGGCTTCGTCGACATCGACGGCACGGTCAAGACCGTGGCCGAGGGAATCCCGCAAAACGTCAAGCTCGAGCTCTCGACGGAAGGCTATCGCTTGGTCGCACGCGTAGGAGGCGTTATCGGGGAAAAGGATCGGACCATCAGTTTCACCCGCCGAGTCGACAATCCCACCCTTCTGCCCGGCTATGCTCTCAAGGCGCTACTCGCCGCCGCCGGCGTCGCCGTCGGCGGCGACGTCAAGCCATCGGGGGGCGAGCCGCCGAAATCGATCCTCGTCTTGCATCGGTCCCAACCCCTCTCGACGTTGCTCTACGAGCTCGGCAAGGCGAGCAACAACTTCTACGCCGAAATGGTGTTGAAGACGATCGGCGCCGAGCGCCAGGGGCGCCCGGGCAAGAGCAGCGATGGCGCGGACTTGGTCGTTAAATACCTCAAACAAGCCGGCGCTTTCGAGGAGGGCACCGTCATCAAGAACGGCTCGGGGCTCTACGACGCCAACCGGGTTAGTGCCGGCGTCACGGTCAGGCTCCTTCGCGCCGCCTACCGCGACCCGGCGATCTCGAGCGAGTACTTGGCGCAGCTGTCGGTCGGTGGCGTGGACGGGACGCTCCACAAGCGCTTCCTCGAGCTCAAGGACAAGCGCATACTCCGGGCGAAAACGGGGACGCTCGAGTCGACGGTGGCGCTCTCCGGCTACGTGCTCGCGCCCGCCGGCAAGAGTCCCATCGCCTTCTCGATCATGGTGAACGACGTGGCCGGCAAAGTGACCGGAGCACGCGCCGCCGTGGACAAGTGTACGGACGCGATCGTGCGCCACCTCTGGCGGGGCGACGGCAGAAGCGCCGAGACGCGAAATTGAAGCCGCTCAGAAATCGCGCATCTGCTTGCGGATTTTGCCGAGGGCCTGCTCTTGGAGCTGCCGAATTCGCTCGCGCGACAGGTTGTACTTGTCGCCGATCTCTTTCAGCGTGAGCTCGTCCTCGTCGTCGAGGCCGAAGCGCCACCGGATGATGCGCGACTCGATGGGGGTCAGCGTGCCGAGCAACCGGCGCACCTCGTCGGCCCACTTCTGGTTGGCCAGGCTGTCGTAGGGCGAGAGGGCGTTCTCCTCCTGCAAGAAGTCGATGAAGCGCCGCCCATCTTCGTCGCCCACCGGGCGGTCGAGGGAGAACGGGGTCTCGGCGTAGAAATCCTTGACCTTCTCGAGCTTCTCACGGGGGATGCCGGTTTCCTTCTCGAGCTCGTCGATCGTCGGCTCGCGACCCACGCGCGCAATGATCGCCTGCGTGGTGCGGGCCACCCGATTGTAGGTGTCGAGCATGTGGACGGGGATGCGGACCGCGCGGCCCTTGTCGGCCAGAGCACGGCTGATCGCGTGCCGAATCCACCACGAAGCGTACGTCGAGAAGCGGTAGCCGCGCGTGTGGTCGAAGCGCTCGACGGCCTTCATCAGGCCAATGTTGCCCTCTTGGATGAGGTCGATGAGCGGCAGCCGACCGCGGTTGTAGCGGCGCGCGATCGAGACCACGAGACGCAGATTCGCTTTGACGAACCGGTTCTTGGCGTCGTGCTGGCGGACGTACGTCGATTCGACCTTCTCGATGTAGCGGCGGTAGGCCGGGGTGATCGGAATGATCGAACGCGGCTCGGTGTCGTCGTCTTCGATTTCGCGCTCGCGAACGACGTCGCGCGCAATGCGGTTGGCGCGGGCCATCCACAGTCGATCGCTGTCGGGCAGGCGTATCGCTCGGGCGAGCGCTGCCGACTGGTTGCCGAATCGACGTTCCTGGTCGGCGCTCAGGCGGGTGCGCTGCTTTTTCAACGTCTTGAGCGCGCGACGCATGTCCGGAATCTGAGGCGCTTGAATCTCCGGGTCGTTGGCGCGGCGGATCTCGTCCTCGATGGCATCCAGGATGAGGTCGGTGATCTGAACGAAAGACAAAAGTGCGACCCAGTGGTCGACCTCGGCCTGCTCGACCGCCTTGGCGGTCTGCAGCTCCTCGTCTGGACCCATCACCTGATGAGCGGCCATGTCGCGGAAGTAGCGCGCGAGCATGGAGTCGCCGCCGCCCTCTTCGATGGCACGCAAATCTTGCTGCGTCGGCTCGGGGGCGAGACTCAGCGCCGGCTCTGACTGGGGAACGTCGGCGAGCACGTCCGGGAAATCCGTCGCGTCCACGTCGGCGGGCGGCGGCGTGGTCGTGGCGCCCGCCAACCGGACGGAGGTGTTCTCCGCCATCTCGTCATCGAGGGGCGATAGCTTGGCGGCGGTGGCGCGGTTCTTCAAATCAATCATAGCTGCTCCCTGCACGGGTTAGGTGCGGGCCTCCGGTGTCGCATTGAGACGGCCGGGACATTTCGGTGGGTTCGACGAAAGAGAGGAGGAAACGTCTTACAACCTTCGTCGGCGCCCCGATATTCCCGGCCGAAAACGTACCCCCGGCGAGAAAAGGGGACCCCTCTAGCACAAAAAAGAATCTGGGTCCGCTGTTCTCGAAAGTCATCTGGTCTTCGCCACTTTCATGAAGTTCAACGGGGCAAAACTCCTAGAAACCACTGCAGAATCCATGCAAATTTCGATCCAATAATTTCTCTCTGGGCAGAAGCGGTCGAATTGGGTGACTCGGCGCGGACCTCTGGGACCCGCCCTGCGTGCCTCAAGAAGTATTGGGCCGCCGAAAGTTCCTTTTGATCCGGCCTTTGGGTATCAACTCTCTTCACGACCGATTCCTTCCACATTCCCTTGACTACAATGGACGCTCAGCCCCCTTTTTCGGGTCATCTCTTCTCTTTCTACGGCGGACTCTGTCGGAAGGTGTTAGCCGATCGGATTCTTTTCTCTGGGTTCATCGTTGCAGCAGCACTGCACGCGATCGGCCACGCAACCACGGCCTTCGTGGCAGGTCTATTGGGAAGTGGCCTCGCGACCACGGCTTGGGTCACTTCCTCAACATTTAGGTTGATTTCTAGCCCCGTGACTCTGGCATTCGTCGGAGTGCTCGCGACGGCGGTCAAAGCCGCCGGTGCGACGGCGGGCGCGACAGTTCAGTCGCGGTTGGCGCAAAACGTGGCCGGGTCGGTGCGACGGCAGCTGGCGGACAAGCTCTTGGAGGGAGGGGGCGCCGTCAGCCCAGGGCCTCTCGCGGCGTGCCTTACGGTTCGCATTCGCGAAGTCGAGGCGGGCGTTGCCGAAGGATTTCTGGGCGGATCGCGTGCGGCGCTTACCCTGGCCCCTCTGGCAGCGAGTCTTTACATCGTAAACTCGACGCTCTTCTGGGGCGCGGTGATCGTGGTCGCGCCGTTTGCCATGCTGACGTCCCTCGCGCGAAAAGCTTGGAAGCGTTCGCACGCGAGGGCGCTCGCGTTGGCCGAAGGGCTGCACCAGGAACTCGACGAGTTGGTGGTCCACATGGACGTTTGGCGCACCTACGGGGCGGGCGAGCGCGTCAGTCGGACGCTGGATACGCTGGGAGCACGAGTCGGCGTTGCGGCAGGCCGAGCGGAAGGTGCGCGAGCTGCGCTTTCCGGCGCGAACGAGGTGCTCGCGGCCGCCGCCC
>DASWDH010000197.1:0-1971 GCA_036395495.1 Polyangiaceae bacterium | reverse complement strand
CGCCGAGTCCCATGGCCGACAGCGTCTTCACGGTTTCGCGCAGGGGCTCGAGGGAGTCGGGTCCGCCAGGCAGCGAAGCGAGCACATCGCTCGCACGGTCCATTCCGTGGAGAGCATCCCACGGGATCTTCCCGCCCTCGACGACAAACGACTCCCATTCGACTTTTTCGCGGCCCGATTTGTCCAGGATGGCGAAGGCGTGCGGCAGTTTCTGCTCGGGAACGCCGTATCCCAGGAGCAACGTACGAATCACACGCCGGTCTGAGAGCCTGGCCTTGAAATCGTTGGGCCCGAAGCCGAACGCGCGCATAATGTCGATCGCGGCCGCAATCAACTCCGCATCGGCCAGCGCGCTCGTCTCCCCGATGATGTCCATGTTGAGCTGGAAGTGCTCTTTGAGCCGGCCCCGCTGCTGGCGCTCGTAGCGAAACAGCTGGGGAATCGAGAACCAACGGATTGGCTTTTTCAGCGCTTGCCCCCGTGCCGCGACCATGCGAGCAAGCGTGGGTGTCATTTCTGGTCGTAGGGCGACATCTCGATCACCCTTATCGCGAAATGAATACAATTGCTGTTCGATCTCTTCCCCACTCTTTTTCGTGTAGAGATCCAGCGCTTCCAGCGGCGGGCCATCGTACTCCTCGAAGCCGTAGCGCCGGGCCACGTTACGCCAGGTTGCGAAGATGTGGTTTCGGAGGCTCAGGTCTTCAGGGTAAAAATCGCGAAAGCCGGGTAGGGCTTTTCCTTGCATCGCAACAACTTAACCGACGGGCGCGAAGCCCGGCAAGCGAGCCATCGCGTCGCCGACGGTGTGAAACGAGCCGGTGACAAGAACCGTCGCAGCGTCTTCCTGAATGTCGTGGAGCGCTCGCTCGAAATCGGGCTCGAACGAGACCTCAGGTCCCATGTCTTCGAGCGACCAGCGCTGCATGACGGGAATCGACGGCGGCACCGTCAGTACCAGTCGATCGACCACCAGCCGCAGCGTCTCGAGCATCGGGCGCCAATCCTTGTCGTTCCGAATTCCCACGAGCGCGTGGAGCGGTCGCGGAATACTCTTGCCTCCATCCCTGATCGCGTCGGCGACCACTTTCATCCCGTCCGGATTGTGCGCCACGTCGAAGATCCACTTGCCCCGCACCTCGAAACGGCCCGGGATGTAGGCGTGCGCGAAGCTCGCCGGAAAGTGCTTTCCCGTGGGCCCGAACGGGCGCGGCAAGGCCTTCAGCACTGCGTGCGCCACCAGTGCGTTCGCGACCTGATGCCGCCCCCGCAGTCCCAGGTGCGTGTCGCGCCGCGGCCGCAGCGTCGTATCGACGATGATGATCGGCTCGGCGCCGCGGCGTCTGGCTTCCCACACCAACTCCGCACGAATCTCGGGGTTGGCTTCGCCGGTTACGAACGGCACCTTCGGTTTCGCGATGCCCGCCTTTTCGCGTGCGATGCCCTTCAGGTCATTGCCCAGGTAATCGACGTGCTCGAGCGCGATCTTCGTAACCGCGGTGACGAGTGGTGTGAGGACGTTGGTGGCGTCCAGCCGGCCACCCAGCCCGACTTCGATGACGGCGATGTCCACATCCCGGGCCGCCAGGTCGGCGAAGGCGATGGCAGTGGTCGCCTCGAAGAAGCTGGCGTCGAGCCGGTCGATATGTGACTTGAGCTGCGTCGTCCATTCGGCGAACGCGTCTTCGCTGATGGGTACGCCGTCGACGGTAATCCGCTCACAGGGCGAAATCAGGTGCGGTGAGGAGTACAGGCCGACGCGCCAGCCTTGCGCGCGCAGCTCGCCCGCGACGAAGGCGCAGGTGGACCCCTTCCCGTTCGTGCCGCCGATGTGGATGGCGGGAAAGTGACGCTCGGGATGGCCGAGGACGTCGAGTAGCCCCTCGGTCGGGCCAAGGCTCCATTTGATACGACCGGCTTGCCTGGCGAAAAGAAACTGGCAGGCGTCTTCGAAGGTCAGTCGGCGGCCTC
>DASWDH010000196.1:0-10313 GCA_036395495.1 Polyangiaceae bacterium | reverse complement strand
GGGCAGGAGTGCACGAGAAGCTGGGCGGTGCTCGATCCGAGTAGCGCGCCCCATGCGATGACGTGGCATGCATCGCCGATTCTATCTTCGTTCGGTTATTGCGGTTGAGCCACTCCCTCGTCACGACCGCGGCGGTGCTCTTGCTATCGCGGGCGCAGCGAGGGACGTGGATCATCGCAGTTCATCGCCGGTATCGATTGTCGAAGTCGACGGCAACTTTGCGCGCGAAATCGAAGGTAGGATGCCTCGATGGCGATGACGGCCACGCTTTACCACTTCGAGATCGACCTTTCCGACGTCGATCGCGGCGTCTACCAGGTTCTCGATTTGAGACTCGCGCGGCATCCTTCGGAGACGTTGCATTATTTGTTGACCCGGGCGATCGCTTATTGCCTCTTCTACGAAGAGGGGATCGGCTTTTCCAAGGGACTCTCGACGACCGAGGAACCCGCAGTTTGGGTGAAAGATCTGCAGGGAAACGTGACGCTGTGGCTCGACATCGGTACCCCATCCGCCGAGCGCTTGCACAGAGCGAGCAAGGCGGCGCCGCGGGTCGTCGTTTTCACTCACCACGATCCCCAGGTGCTGAGACGGCAACTTCGAGGACAGGCGATCCACAGGCAAGACGAGCTGCGAATCTTCGCGCTCTCACCGCGATTTCTCGACGAAATGGCCGCGAACGTCGAACGGCACACGAGTCTGTCCCTCGTTCGCAACGAAGGCGAGCTCTACGTCACCATCGGAACGCACGCCCTTTCCACTCGTTTGGTGGAGCATTCCCTCGACGATTATTAGGCTCCGCCGGCGATGACCTCCAGCCAACGAACCATCGCGCTTCCGGCGTGCTGCGTGTAATCGATCCGAAGCTCCCAATCGACTTCGCTTCCTGGCATGGCCCCATGGACGTCGGCGGGACTCTTGAAGAGGTGCCGTAGGCCCGGTCGAAACTGTTGGCGGACGAGCAGCGCCAGCGCGCGACGCAGCTGCGCGTCGAGCACGGCGAGCTCCTCGGCGGAAACGCCACTCCGACGCGCGACGTCCAGCGTAGCGACCGCGGCCTCGCAGCGGCTCGCCACCGGCGTAAGACGTGGGGTCACGACGGGGCCGACGCCGATCGCACCGTCGGCGTCGAAGTACGAGTCCCCCTCGCGCTGCTGGAGCTTTCTGCCGAAGGCCTGCCAACGAAGGCAGAAGTCCAGAGCCTTGGCGTCGGGAGCGTAGGGCCAGAGGGCCGCGATCGCCTGGCAGGTCCAGTGCTCTTCCCCGAAGTAGTATCTGTCGCCGAAAAAACTCCAGGCCGGACCCACCAGATGACGCAGACCGCGGACCGCCCCATCGAGGTCGGCGGGATCTTGGGTGATGGGGTAAGCGCGTGCCAAGGCCAGCGTCGCCTCGCTCGAGTAGTAAAGGCCTTGGCGGTCGATCGGGCGGCCGGCTCGGCGATCGTAGTCGTGCATGAACTCCCCGTCCGGCCGCTGCTGGGAGCGCACGAAGCGAGCCATGTCGATCACGATCGCGCGATAGCCGGGGTCGATATTTCGTTCGACGATTTCGGCGAACGCGAGCAGCGCGAGCGCCGACGAGCCCAGCGCGACGACCGGCTCGTCCCCCACGCAGGGGAGGCCGCCACAAGATGAAAGCGCCCCGCCACGCAGGAGCGAGGCGGCGCGCCTGCATGCGTCGGCCAGCAACGGATCGTGAGTCAACCCCGCTACCTGCGCCAAAAAGTAGGTCGCGCCCGCGTGCCGCGGCCAATCGTAACCGGGAAGCTCACGGTTGGCCGGCGCCTGCACCGTGTAGCGGAATCGCCCCTGATTCGATACCCCGCGTGCAAGATAGCGGGCGCCCGCCACGATCGCTTCTTTGACCTCGTCACGATTCAGATTGTCGGCCGTGATGCGCGGCCGCTCGGAGCTCGTGTGTCGTTCGACCCGGATGCGTCGCAGACTGGCCGTCTCGAGAACTTGCTCGGGGTTGGTTTTGAGTCTCTCGGAGAGAAGTTGCGCGAGCCCCGCCGTATCCAACCCGAGCGCGAGACTCAGCGTCTGGATGTGAAGACCGTGATCGTAGAGCTGCCGGGAAAGCAGATCGTCCGGCGTCAAGTAGGTGGTCGTGTCTCCGACACGCGCTCTCAGGCCGTCCCTTCCCGGCACGAATGAGATGCCCAGCACGAGCTCCGTCCATTTGAGGACCGGACTATCCGCGATGACGGTTTCGAACACGAGCTCGCCTTTGCTTTCGGCCAGTGCTTTCTCGATCCGTGCGTCGCGCACGCTCTTGTCCGCGACGACGACGCGTTCGATCAGGATCCCGTCTTTCCACACGCTGGCGATCACCTCGCCCTCGGGACTCGGGTGGAGCGAATATTCCCTTTTGACGAGCGCGCAGGCAACCGCCAGGGCAAAGAAATAAATACCGATGAAACGCAGCAGCGGTCGCAGCATCAGGAGCCCGCCGGCGCGGATCCCGTGGTCTCGCCGGTATTGCGCCACGGACCGAGCCACACCAGTTGCGCCGCGGGCAACAGGACCAAGTAGGGCAGCGCGAGCGCGGCAATGAGCGACAAGATCAGCGCGCCCCCCCGCCCGACCGGCCCGTAGATTCCCGACAAATAGCTCGCGGTCAGGGCCAACGTCGAGACCAATCCCAAGCCGAGCGCGAGCGCAACGGCCGAAGCCACGCGCGCGACCCACGGTCCCCAATGCGTTTTGGCCAAGAGACCCACGCCGGCTCCAGCAAAGAGCGTCATCGTGAGCGCTGCGGCAAGGTCGACCAGCCAGTAGCGCGTCGGGAGCCCCTCGAAGACGCCGACGTAGAGGAGGACCGCCGACAAGAGGTCGGTCACGCCGAAGCCCACCGCAAACCTGCGTTGATTTTTGGCTGCCCTCTCGTCGTCGGCCATCGGCGACGACAACTACCACGCTGGCGCTCAGCTGCGAAGGCCTCGCCGAGCGCGCACCGAAGCCACCAACGAGAGAGGCACCGACAGCGCGAACAGAATGGGCGTCGCGCGGGTGATACGTGCGAAGCCGCGCAGCCCCGAAGCCAGCGATCCATCGCGTTCGATGACACCGAGGAGAACACCGCCGGCCACGTTTTTCTGGGGGCGCACGTCGAAACGCGCCAACCAATCGAACCAGTGAACCAGCCGGGCCAACCACACGGCCCAGGGGTCGTCGGGATCGTAGACGATGGCGCGTTCGCGCAGGGCGGGCCGCGCAAAGAGGGCGTAGATGGCGATCGACAACCAGCCGAAGAGCTCCACCTTCGAGGTGAGCTCGATCGTCACATGGAACATCACCCCCCACCACAACGCGAAGGACCGCGTAGAAGGCAGGAACAATGCAACCGCGAGAAAGAGTTCCGTCGCGATGGCCAGTTTGGAAACGCCGCTTGCGAATGCCGGGCGGGCCAGTAGCTCCATGATCGCGGGGGGGACGCCGCGGTCGATGGCCAGCGCCGTCGATCGAACCAAACGATCGCCGACGACGAGGCCACCCCGCCAATCGGGGTCGAGTAGCTTCGAGCAGCCCGATGCCAGATAGACGATCGACAGCTGCACCTGCGCCAAACGCTGTGCCCAAAGCGGGCCGATGCGGTCGGAGTCGGCCGCCCCTCGGCCGCGCCAAACGAACGCGCGGTCGCAAGGCGCGAACGCGATGAGCCATGCGAAGAGAAGAAGAGCATAGCGATTGTTGTGATAAGCGAGCCGATCACAAAGGAGGAGGTAGATCCCCGAGATGGCGCTCGCCAAAAGCGCCGGCCTTGCCAGCCATCCCACGATCACGAGCGCCGCAAGAGCGCACTCCACGATGACCAACGCCAAGAACGCGGCGCGGGAAGGAACGATCGCCTCCGGCACGAGAGGCAAATGGAAGACATCGCCTCGGTAGGGGGCCTGGAACAGCTCGACGAGCTCACGCACGGCGCTCACCAACAAAAGAATGCCGAGGATCACCCGGACGAGGGAGACGACGTAAGCATCACCCGTTTCCGTCTGCCAACGGCGCAGAAGGGACATCATTCGCGGGTGGGGGAGCTTTCGAGATGCCTCTGAAAACGATCGTGGCCATTTCGCAGGACGTCCACGTCGGCCACGAGAGCGCGGGTTTCGCCGTCGTAGCCGACGTGGCTGGCGACGTAGTCGAGCGCTTTCTGTAAGCGGAACAGTTGGGCTTCCACGCCGTAGGAGGCGTGCACGGGACGCCCGAGCGTCGCCAGGATGGGATCGGTGACGTGGTCGTGCCAGCTGAAATCGCGCACGATGCCGCGTGCGTCGCGCGCTTGCCAGTATCCATCGGTGGGGACCGTTACGAGATGGCCGTCGGGGCGGCGAACGCGGCGCCCGAGGCTTATCGAAATCGTGGAGGACTCATTGAACATTCGAAAGCCGAACACCCGATCCGGGCGTTCGGAAGCGGTCAGAACCAACCCGATCTGCGCGAGGAGGTACGCACCAGCCCACAACGTTCGCCCCCTGATGCCGAGGTCGAGCCAGTTCGAAGCGGCCACGGCTGCTATTAGTACTCTGGGAGATTCGGTTTGTCAGTTAGACTGCTTCCGTGATCTCGCTCCGCGTTCTCCAACACCCGGACTGCACGACATTCGCCTGCAAGGAGGAGTGCTGCAGCGCCGGAGTCGATGTCTGGCCCGAAGAACGACAACGCATGATCGATGACGGCGTCGCGAAGGCAGACGACTTCACCGGACCGGAGCTCGACGAAGAAGAATGGCTCTATCGCACCGCGATTGGGCCGCGCGGATGCGTGTTCCTGCAGCCCGAGCGCGGCTGCCGCCTGCATACCATCGGTTACAAGCCGAGCGTGTGCGTCCAGGTTCCGCGGGACGCCGAGGAAGTGGCCGAGCTTTTGGACTACGGCATGCTGCCTTGTCACGACCATTGGAAATGGGGCTGAGTCTCGCCACCAGCGACTCGTGATTGCGCCAGTCTCCCGTGGCACGAAGCCGCGACGAGACTACATAAGGACTCTCCCGTTCGCATGTCCTCGATGCCCTGCGCGCTCGCGATTTCCGGTCTCGATCCCTCGGGTGGCGCGGGGGTGTACGCCGATCTTCGGGCGTTTCGGGCGGCTTCGGTGTGGGGGTGCGGAGCGGTCGCGGTGTGGACGGTGCAGTCGACGGCCGGTCTTCGCTCGAGTCGTCCCGTTCCAACCGGTCATCTGCTGGCGCAGATAGACGAACTTTTCTCGCACCAGCGCATCGAGAGCATCAAAATCGGGGCTCTCGGCTCGCGTGCGAACGTGCGGGGCGTGAACCGATGGCTAGGGACCATTTCGCCCCGCTTGCCGGTGGTCCTCGATCCGGTGATGCGCCCGTCGCGCGGCAACCGTGCTCGCCTTCTCGCGGACTCGGCGGCCCATTCGCTTCTCGAAATGATCGAGCGGGTTACCGTCATCACCCCCAACGTGCCCGAAGCGGAGGTGCTGCTCGGCGGACGGATTCGCTCGCTCGAAGAAGCCGATCGCGCGGCGCGCGCTTTCGTTGGGCTGGGGGCGCGTGCCGCCCTCGTAAAGGGAGGCCACCTCCCGCGCCGAGGCGCCGATCAGGGCACGACCGACGTGCTCGCGATCGGCGGGCGCATTTACCATTTGCGTGGTCGCCGGGTGCACGCAGCAGTGCACGGGACAGGTTGTACACTCGCGTCTCTCATCGCCGGGCGATTGGCTGCCACCCGGTCGGACGGCGAAGCAGCTATCCTCGAGGCCGTCCGATGGGCCAAAAGGGTGCTCCAGAAGGCGCTGCTTCACCCGGCCGACGTCGGCGCCGGGCTTTCGGTGATGCCGCTATGAAGTACGCATGGGTTTTGGCGCTGGTGGCGACGGCGGTCATGGTTCCCGCGCAAGCTGCAACGCCGCCCGCTCCACCCGCGTCCCAGTCCGCGATGGCCCAGGTCACGAGGAGCGTGCTCGCCGACGTTTCCGCCAACGCCAAAGGCGCCGTCGTTTTCGTGGGACCTCTCAAGTCGGACGAGCCGGCACCGAGGGGCACCGAGCTGACGAGTAAGCTGGCGGCTCTGGTGGCCAGCGGCCTCGGCCCGGGCGCAAGCGCGAGAAGCGAACCCGTGCCTCTCTCGACGGCGCAGGCTCTCGCTCGTAAAGCCACCGTGCTGGTCTTTCTACAAATCGAAATCGCGACCGGGCAACTGCGGCTCACCGCCGATGCGTTTCGCACGACGCGCAACGTATGGGAGCGTGCGCGTCAGCCGATCCCCTTGCCGATCGCGCACGCCTTCGCGAGCGCGCGCATCGATGGCGAGGTCCGCACATATCTCGCGCCGGTCCCGCTGCTCTTGAACCATATCGACAAGATTCCAATCGAGGATCACGATATCGTCGCGCTGGCCTGTGGAGACGTGGATGGCGACGGCGGGATCGAGGTCGTCACCTTGAGCCGCCGTCGCGCCACCGTGGGACGGTTGCGGGGCGGACGATTCGTCACCGCGCGAACCGCTTCGCTCCGCGATCTGTCGGGGATTGCACCGGCTCCGCTGCGCGAGCCCATCGGAGGCGTGGCGATCGTTTCGGGAAAGAGCACGCAGCCGCCTCACATCGATCTCGGCATCACCGACCGGCAGCGAGGCAGTCGCCTCGACGGCGATCTGCGGTCCCTCGGAACGATCAGCGGCGTTCCATTTTCGACGCCGTCCGGCGACGCCTGCGTGCGATTCCAAGGCTCTGCGCTCACTGCGAGCATCGGCAAGTGTGCGGAGGCGGACGTTGCCGTCGACGCCGCCGAGGTGGAGACACCACTCGACGCCGCCGCAGTCGGCTCGTTCGTGCGCGCCAACGGCAAGGTCAGCTTCATCGTGGCGACGCGCGACCCGCGCAACGCCGAGCTTCGTCTGCGCGCCGATGGTCAGACGGCGAGTTTGCCGCACGCCGGCGCGCAGATCGCAATCGCCGACCTCGACCAGGACGGCTCGCCGGAGATCATCTCCACCCTCGATGTCCTCGGTAAAGCGGGTGGCGATGATGCGCTGGTCGTCACGACTTGGCAACCGGGAGCGCCTCCTCGCGAAAGGGCACGAACAGCGGTCAGTGCCGGCGTTCGTGCCGTCGCTGCGTGTCCACCGGAAGGGGTCGGGGCCGCACCGATCGTGCTGGCGACGTCTGGAGAGCTGTGGGTCGTTCGCTGACGACGCGACGTGCGCTCTTGCGCAGCTGTGCCGGCGTCGCCGCGCTCGGCTCCTTCTCTTGGGAGCGCTCGGCCCGCTCTCTCGGTCGTACGCCGGTGGGGGGCAAGCTCGCTCTCGTGCTTCCCTGGCCCGTCAATAGTATCGATCCGCACGACATCTTCGATCCGGCGGGAGCCCTGTTCGGTCACGCCGTGTTCGATGAGCTGTTCGCGCTCGACGCTTCGGGCGATGCCTACCCCACACTGGCGTCCGACGTACCGATCGTCGACGGCGGCAAAACCATCGTGCGACTACGCGAGGGGATGACGACCTCGAAAGGTCGCAAGCTCGATGCTCGCGATGTCGTCTTTTCCATCGCGCGCGCGCGGCGCGGCGCGGCCCTCGCGTGGTGGAGCGATCTCCCCACGCCGACGCCGCACCCCAAGGATCCGCTCGCGGTCGTGTTCGCGAACGCGGATCCCACGCTGCTCGCGCGCACGCTGAGCTCACCGCTTTTGGCGCTCGTGCCACGTTCGTTCGAGCCCACCCATCCCGATGGCACCGGCGCGATGACGGCGGAGACGAGCGGCGCCCGCCTCGTTCTTCGGCGCAATCCGAATGCCGCCCGCGGCGCCTCGTTTCTCGACGAAATCACGATCGAGCAAGCACCCGATCTTCTGGCGCCGCTCCGCTCGTTTCAGGGCAATCTCACCGACATTGGCTGGCTCAGCTCGGGTCTGCACGCGCCGCGCCCCGGTGCGCAATCTTTCGACCTCGGCAGCGTGGCGTGGATCGTCTTGCAAACGGGGTCCGAAGCCGGTCCTTGGGGAGCGCCCGGCATCGCGCAACGGCTGCTCGATGGTCTTGCACCGGAACGACTGGAGCGCTTCGGGCTCGGCGCGCTTCCCCCGGCGACGGGCACCGCGGAATGGGGTGGGCGCCCTTGCGAGCTTCTCGTACAAGAGGGTTCGGCCTACCTCGCGGACCTCGCCCGCACGTTGTCGTCGCTCCTCTCGCGTCCGGGTCACGAAGTGACGGCGCGCGCGCTGTCCGCCGCCGAGCTCGCGAACCGGCGTAAGAGTGGCGCCTACAGTCTCCTGCTCGGTCTCGTGCGCCCGTTCGGCGCGCCCGGGGTTGCGACGCTCGTGGCGCTTGCGGCGGCGGCCGACCCGCTTTCGGCGCGCGAGATCGTGCGCCGTCCACCTCGCCTCACGAGCTTCGCCCCCCGGGTGCTCACGCGCACGCTCAAGCTCGGGGTTCTCGGCGAATTGCGGGTGGCCGGCGCCCATGCCCCCGATGTGCACCTCCCCAAGAACGCGGGGGGCGACGGTTGGGATCTGGGATCGAGCTACCGGGGCGCCACTTGACCGCGGTCGAGCCGACTCTTACGTTGTCGCCATTCTGCGCCGCTTCCGGATGATTCTGGAAGGCTGGCTCGACAGGGAGAGCACCCATGGCAGGCGATGGCAACGTGGTTCATTTCAACGACCTCAACTGGGACGACGAGGTCCTCAAGTCCGACGTCCCGGTCCTCGTCGATTTCACGGCCGCCTGGTGTGGCCCCTGCAAAATCCTCTCGCCCATCATCCAAAAGCTTTCGGACGAGCTTGCTGGCAAAGTCAAAGTAGGCAAGCTCGACATCGATGAAGCCCCGGCCACGAGCTCCAAATACGGAATCCGCGGCGTTCCCACGGTGATGGTTTTCGTGGGCGGCGAACGCAAGGCCCAGCACGTCGGCCTCACCAGCCGTGAAAATCTGCTGAAGCTAGTAACCGGCGGCGATTAAGCCCGGTCGCACTTTGTGATCGGGGATCCGATCCTTTCGACGGATCCAGGTTTAGCATTACTGCGTCAGATCTTGCCTACGACAGATCACGATCGGCGATTGCCGCGTGTCGGCCAGGTAAGTTACGGCGAGGCCGTCGGAGTTGGGCCACCAGACTGGAATGGCCGTCAGGCCTCGCGTCTGCAGCTTCGCCGCTAGCCGGTTCCGCCTGTCCGGTCAGTAGTTTAGTGGGCTTATGGCTACTCCGATGAAACGATCTGGTAGCGAGGATCTGATGCAGTAATGTTAGGCTGACGGAGCATGCATCCGGCAGATCCGCGCGTTGCCCTGCTGCGGGACCACCTGGTCGGATACGTTCTGCGCGGGACCGACGGGATTCGATTCCATCTACGCCAGCTCATCGGAGAAGGTGGGCAGGGCTGGATCTACAAGGGCAACTATGACGAACCCGACGGGGTTCCCATCGTCATCAAAGTGCTGCGCCCCGACAGCGTGACCGAAGATACGCTGCGCCGATTTCAGCGCGAAGCCGCCGTGCTGCGCCAGCTCGGTGCACAAGCCAACCCGAATCCGAACCTGGTGCGATTTTACGACCATGCGATCGTCCAGCTGAGCCCGCCGAACTCGTCGCCGCTCGACCAAGTGGCGCTGCCGTTCACGGTGCTCGAGTACGTGCACGGCGCCACCCTCGCGCAGCTGATTCGCGAGCAGCAAGGTGGGGGGCTCGCCGTGGGTCGGACGCGGCGCCTTTTGCGGCAGGTGGCGGGGGCTCTCACGTCGGTGCACGCGCAGAACATCATCCACCGCGATCTCAAACCTTCGAACATCATGGTCACGTCCGAGCACGGAACGGAGGTGGTGAAGGTCACTGACTTCGGCCTCGCCAAGCTCGTCGATTTCAATGCGCAGAAGACGACCATGCTGGCGGGGGCGAGTCTCGGCTATGCGCCGCCCGAGCAGTACGAAAAAGGAAACGAACGGGTGACCGCACGAACCGACGTCTTCTCGTTTGCGACCATTCTGTTCGAGTGCCTCGCGGGCGCGCCGGCGTTCGCCTACGGGCCCGGCGACAACGTGATGCGACTCATCGAGCACATGATGTCGGGTCCCCGGCCATCGCTCGCGCGGCTGGGATACGCGCTCACGCCCGAGCTGCGGGAAAACCCGGAGCTCGTCTCGAAGCTCGACGCGCAGCTCGCGCGCGCCACGCACCCGAGCCCCGAGTCGCGCCCCGCTTCGGTGCGGGAGTTCTGGGATTGCGTGGAGCCGCTGCTCCGCACGGCATCGGACGCTTCCTTCCGGCCGGTCCCCGAGCCCGTTGCACCGCCGAGACCGAGGCCTTTCGCAGGTGGTGGGCCGAAGGCCAAGGACTCGGTGAATCCGCCCGCACCC
>DASWDH010000195.1:0-6613 GCA_036395495.1 Polyangiaceae bacterium | reverse complement strand
CCTTTTAGCGCGGGCGATCCTGCGCTACGAGGCGGCGGCCTGAACAGACGGCTCCCGCTATAGGACTCCCCTTTCCCTGATGCCCCGCCCACCCATGCCGGTCGCTGCGACGACCAAGCGTTCCGGTTGTGTTTGTTACGTGAATCGGCGCGGCCTTCGGCCTGCCTGCGATGGTGTGACTCGGCGCGCCCTTCGCTCGCTGTGGGTCGGATTTCTCGTCGGACTCGGCTGGCTCCTGTGTTCGCAACGCGCGCACGCGCAGGATGCGGGCAGACGCACGCCGGACGCGGGCGCTCCTTCGTCGATGACGGCGGACGCCGGTCCGCGCGCGGAAGGCGGTGTTCGCGGCGCGGCCGCTGACGCCGCGCCGCTTGACGGCGGCGCAGAGAGCGATGGCAGCACGTCGGGGTTTCGCACGCCACCGGGAGAAGAGGTGATGCCCCGCCAGGTCAACCTGCCGCCGAGCGAGGCCGAGCTCGCGCGAGGCCAGACGATCGCGCGCATCGAAGTAGCCGGCAATCGCCGCGTCTCCAAGGAGGACTTCGTCACCTATTTGCGCGAACGCATCGGTCAGCCGTTCACACCCGAGAACCTGACCCGCGATGTTCGCGAGCTGTGGGACTCGGGGTTCTTCGACGACATCGAGGTCGAACTCGAGCGCCGCGACGACGGCCTTTCGCTCCGCTTCGTCGTTCGCGAACGACCGAACATCAAGGAGCTCACCTTTGCGGGCAACAGCGAAATCGAGAACGACAAGCTTCTCGAGGGAATCGAGACCAAACCGAACACGATTCTGAACTATTCGTCGCTCCGCCGCAGCGTTCAGAAGATTCGCGATCTGTATGCGGAGAAAGGCTATTTTTTGGCGGAAGCTTCGTTCGAAGTCACGCCGCAGAAAGAGAACGAGGTGGTCGTGAAGTTCACGATCATCGAGCACGAGCCGGTCTCCGTTCGCCGCATCACCTTCATCGGCAACCAGCACGTGACCGACGCCGAGCTGCGCGACGTGATGTTCACCGGTCAGGGCGGGATCTTCGCCTTCGGTTCGGGAGGACCCTTTCGCCAGGATGCCTTCGAGCGCGACGTCCTGATGATCAACGCCACCTACTACGACCGCGGATTTCTTTCGGTGGCCGTGGCGGCCCCGCGCGTCATGCTGACGCCGGATCGAAACGGCATCGAAATTACGCTCACGATCAACGAGGGGCCGCAGTACAAGATCCGTCAGTTTCGCATCTACGAGCGCGACGGCTCCGGGCGGGAAGTCGAGCCCATCGGCGGCCGAAGGCATCTTCGCGAGATGGTGCGCGCCAAGCCGGCCGATGTCTTCAATCGGGCCGAGCTGGCCAAGGATCTTCAATCGGTTCGCACGATGTACCGCGACGAAGGCTACGCGAACGTCGAGGCCGACCCCCAGACCCAGCTCGATCCCGAAAAGCAGATGGTCGACATCGTGGTCCCGATCCGGCGCGGACCACTCGTCTACTTCGAGCGCATCGAGATCAAAGGCAACACCAAGACGCGCGACAGGGTCATCCGCCGCGAGATGCAGATCGCCGAAGGCCAGCTCTTCAGCGAAACCAAGCTCGAAACCTCCAAGAAGCTCATTACCGCCCTCGGCTACTTCGAGCGGGTCGACGTCTCGACCGAGGAGGGCAGCGCCCCCGACCGCATCAACGTGAACGTCGAAGTGGGGGAGCGGGCCACCGGTACGTTTCAGGTCGGTGCCGGGTTCTCGTCGATCGAAAACTTCATCCTCACCGCCCAGATCCAACAAGCCAATCTATTCGGCAACGGCCAGAGTCTCAGCTTGCAGGCGCAGGTGTCCTCCCTGCGCCAGCTCGTCAACATCAGGTTCTTCGAACCGTATTTCTTCGACTCGAACTTCTCCATGGCGGTCGATCTCTACGACCAGCTACGCGTCTATCCCGACTTTGCGCAGCACACGCGCGGCGGCGCCCTCACCCTCGGTTATCCGTTGACGCAGCCGCCTTACCTGCGCGCGTCGCTCACGTACACCGGTGAGCTCGACCGGGTATCGACGACCAGCACCACCACGCTTTTCGGTACCTCGAGCGCGGTCAGCATTTTCCAGCGGCTGCCACTGCGCAACCTTTTTACCGATGGTTTCACGTCCAGCCTGCGCCCCGCGCTCACCTACGACACCCGCGACAACCGGCTTTTTCCGACGAGCGGCCTCTACCTACAGGGCTCGGCCGAGCTGGCCACCCCGCTCTTGGGTTCGGAAAACGAGTTTCTGCGCTATCGGGCAACGGGCAAGTTCTACTATCCGCTGGGAGAGGGTTTCGTCATCAAGTTCAACAGCGAGCTCGGGGTCGTCACCAGCCCGCGCGCGGAAGGGGTGCCCATCTTCGCCCGCTTCTTCTTGGGGGGAATCCTCGACCTACGCGGGTTTCGGCTGCGAACCGTGGGCCCGCGCCTTCCGCTCAATCAGTACTTGGGCCCGGATGCTCCTCCGATCCCCAATGGAGCGCCGATCGGCGGCAACCTGAGCTACCACCAGAATCTCGAGCTCGAGTTTCCGATCATCGAGAAGGTCGGCATTCGAGGCGTGCTGTTCACCGATGCCGGCAATGCCTGGAATCTCGAGCAAGTGTACTGCAACGCTGCCCAAGGCGCGACGTCCGGGGTGACCGATCCCTGTTTTCACGGCGCGTCGAGCGTGTTTCGGTTGCGGACCAGTTACGGTGCAGGCGTTCGCTGGTTCTCTCCGCTCGGTCCGCTTCGCTTCGAGTGGGGCTTCCCGTTCAGCCCGCTGCCCTGGGAAGAAACCAACGTGTTCGAGTTCACGATCGGCAACTTCTTCTAATCGTCGGATCTCTGACCCACCGATGCTGGGCCGGTGCTAATCTTCGCGCCGCGAGCGACGCATGGCAGACGAAAACAATACCAATATTCCGCAGAACAAACCGGTCAGCCTCCAAGACGAGATGCGTTCCTCGTATCTCGACTACGCCATGAGCGTCATCATCGGGCGCGCCATTCCCGACGCTCGCGACGGCCTCAAGCCCGTCCATCGCCGCATCTTGTACGCAATGCACGAGCTCAGGCTCACGGCATCGCAACCCTACAAGAAGTGCGCAAAAGTGGTGGGCGAGGTTCTCGGCAAATACCACCCCCACGGCGACGCGTCCGTTTATGACGCGCTCGTTCGCATGGCGCAGGACTTCTCGATGCGCCACATGCTCATCGATGGGCAGGGCAATTTCGGCTCCGTCGACGGCGACCCGCCCGCCGCGTACCGGTATACCGAGTGTCGTCTCTCGCGCATTGCAGCGGAGCTGCTCACCGATATCGAGAAGGACACGGTCGACGTCTCTCCGAATTTCGACGACTCCGAGCAGGAGCCGGTCGTGCTGCCGGCACGCGTCCCCAACCTGCTGGTCAACGGCGCCGGAGGGATCGCGGTCGGCATGGCCACGAACATCCCTCCTCACAACCTGGCCGAGGTCGTGACCGCCACCATCGAGCTCATCCGTAACCCGGAGCGAAGCAACGACGACCTGATCAAGATCATTCCTGGCCCTGATTTTCCGACGGGCGGTATCATTTATGGTCGAACGGGCATCGAGCAGGCGTATCGCACCGGCCGCGGCACCATCGTGGTGCGGGCTCGGGCGGTCATCGAAAAGATGGCGGGCAAGTCCGACCGCGAACAGATCGTCGTGATCGAGCTGCCCTACCAAGTCAACAAGGCGCGGCTTCATTCGAAGATAGCCGAGCTGGTGAAGGACAAGCGCATCGAAGGAATCTCCGAGGTCCGCGACGAGAGCGACCGCGACGGGATGCGGCTCGTCATCGAGCTGCGCAAGGACGTCTTTCCTCAGGTGGTGCTGAACCAGCTCTACCGGCTCACCGACATGCAGACGTCGTTCGGCGTCATCAATCTCTCGATCGTCGAAGGTAGGCCCGAGGTTCTCGATCTTCGCAGCACCATTCGCGTCTTCATCGACCATCGCCGGGAGGTAGTGACCCGGCGGTGCCGCTTCGAGCTGCAGCACGCACAGGCCGAAAGAGAGATCGTCGAAGGCTTGGGTATGGCGATCACCGAGGTCGACCTGGTCATCAAGACGATTCGCGCAGCCTCCGATCCGGAGGTCGCTCGGGCCGAGCTGATGAAGCTGCCGCTCGTCGGCCTCGAGGAATTCGTGCGCCGCGCCGGGCGACCGGAAGCAGAAATTGCCGAAGCATCCCAGCGCAAGCAGTATTTCCTGTCCGAGCGGCAAGCCAAAGCGATTCTCGACATGCGGCTGGCTCGGCTGACCGGGCTCGAGCGCGAGAAGCTCGCCAAGGACTACGGACAGCTCTGCGATCAGATTTCGCACCTCGCCGCAATCCTCGCCGACGTCAAGCTCCTCATGGACGTCGTCATCGGCGAGCTAGAGGAGATCAGGACCAAGTACCAGGACAAGCGCCGCACCGAAATCGTGGCCACCGAAGCCGAGATCAACATGGAGGACCTCGTCCAGGAAGAGGACATGGTCGTCACCATCTCGCACGCGGGCTACATCAAGCGCACGCCTTCCAGCACGTACCGCGCCCAGCGGCGCGGTGGAAAGGGCAAGGTCGGCATGGAGGCGCGCGAAGAGGACTTCGTCAACCAGCTCTTCGTCGCTTCCACCCACGCGTACGTCTTTTTCTTCAGCGACAAGGGCAAGGTGTACGTCAAGAAGGTATACGAGATTCCGTCCGCGCCTCGCAACGCCAAGGGGCGCGCCATCGTCAATTTCGTCGGGATGGAGCCGGGCGAGAAGATCGCCGCCATCACGCCGGTCGTGGAGATGAAGGATCAGACCTTCATCGTGACGCTCACACGCCGTGGCCAGATCAAGAAAACCGAGGTTACCGAATACGAGAACGTTCGCGAGAAGGGGATCATCGGCGTCAAGATCGAGGAAGGTGACCAGCTGCTCGGCGCGGCCCTCACCGACGGCACGCGCGAGATCATCATTGCGACCCAGCAGGGCATGTCGATCCGCTTCGACGAGAAACAGGTGCGGGCGATGGGCCGTGCCACGCAGGGAGTCAAAGCCATCGATCTCTCGGAGGGAGACCACGTGGTCGGCCTCGGTGTCACGAGCGACGGAGACCCCATGGTGCTCGCCGTCTGCGAGAAGGGTTATGGCAAGCGCACCCCCCTCTCCGAGTTCCGGCCGCAGAACCGCGGAGGAAGGGGCATCATTCTCATCGATGCGAGCGAGCGAAACGGCCCGGTGGTCGGGATCGCGCTCGTCAAGGCCGACGACGAGGTCATGCTGGTGACCGATCGCGGGCAGACGCTCCGCACCAAGGTCAGCGAGATCCGCGAGACGGGGCGCGTCGCGCAGGGTGTCCGGGTGATGACGGTCGAAGAGGGCGAGCGGGTCGTCGCCATCGAGGCGCTTGCCGAGTCGGAAGAGCCGGCCAGCTTGCCGGCCAGCGACGACGGAAGCTCGATCCCTCCGAGCGAGACACCGCCCAGCGACGAGGTCAACTGAAGCCATGGCGCGGCGAACGAAAGCTCTGCTCGCCGCCCTCAATACGCTCGCCAGGCTCTCGAAGTTCCACCCCGATGCTCATTGCGAGCTCGTGCACCAGAATCCGTTCGAGCTCGTCGTGGCCACGGTGCTCTCGGCTCAGACCACCGATGTGGCGGTCAATCGCATCACCCCCGAGCTTTTCGCGAGGTACCCCGACGCTGCCTCGCTCGCCCGTGCCAAGCAGGAAGATATCGAGAAGATATTGAACCGCATGGGGATGTTTCGTCAGAAGTCGAAAAACATCATCGGTCTTGCCAGGAAGCTCGTTGCCGATCACCGGGGCGTTGTGCCTCGCTCGCTCGCGGAGCTCGTCCTGTTGCCGGGAGTCGGCCGAAAGACGGCCAACGTGGTGCTCGGCGTCGCCTTCAATGCCGCCGAGGGGGTCGTCGTCGACACGCACGTGCAGCGGCTCGCCCAGCGTCTCGGGTGGACCAAGCACACGGCCCCCGAAAAAATCGAGCAAGATTTGATGTCGCTCTTTCCCCAGACGGACTGGGACCACCTGAGTCACGTCCTCATCTTCCACGGGCGGCGGGTGTGCTTCGCTCAGCGTCCGGCATGCGCCAGCTGCGCCGTGAACGATATCTGCCCGAGCGCTTTCAGAGCCGAGAACGTCGGCCGCAAGCCGCCGCGCCTCCGCATCGCGGCCACACCCACGCCTCGCACGACAGCGTCTCCGCCACGCCGCAGCGCGCAGGTTGCTCGCCGCGCGAGCCGTTAGGAATCCGGCGTCGTTCGATAGAGTTCGTCTTCCTGGACGAAGTCGTGCTCTTCGCGGGCGGCCGCGAGCCACTCCTGCATGGCCGGCAAGTTGGAGATCGTCTCGACGTAATGATCCGCTCCTCCTCGAAGGAGATGCCCGAGTGTCGAAGCAGAAGCCACGCACGAAGCGACCAGGTGGAGTAGTTCTTGTTGGCAATGATCAGTCTCATGGGTACGGATTTGACCTCCGTGCTACGTGTGATATCAGTTCCGGAGCGATGACTCCTCGGATCAGCTTCGATTATCGATACTTTACCTACCCCTATGAGGGGGCCGGGCCGAGGGAGATTACGTAAGCCGCACCACCGCGT
>DASWDH010000194.1:0-9241 GCA_036395495.1 Polyangiaceae bacterium | reverse complement strand
GCATCGACGAAAGCATGTCCGCCGCTTTCTTGTCGTCGCCGAGCTCGAAGGCGCAGTCCGCACCACGCAGGCGCGCGTCGTCCGCGTACCGATGCTCGCGAAAATCGCGCTCTACCCGGGCGAATCGCTGGATCGCTTCGTCGCAGCGTCCGGCCGACGCACTCGCCTTTCCACCGAAATAGAGCGCGTCGACCATCGCGTCGGGATAGGGCTCGCAGCGACCGATCGCGATGCTGTAAGCGTCCACCGCGCGTTCGCGGTCTTTCTGCTTGCCGAGCACCGAGCCGAGCGCCAACTGCAGACGACAGCCCACTTCGGTGCTCGCGCCCTTGGGCCCGAGAACCACCGCCAGCGCTTCCAGCGCCTTTTGCGCGTCCTGGTAGTTCTGCGTTTCGGCGAGGACGCCCGCGCGCGCGAGCTGATCGGGAAATGACAGCGCCTTGGCCCAGTCGCTCGGCAAGATCGTGCCGTTTTTGCCTCGCCCTACGACGGCTCGGATAGGCTGCAATTCGGGAACGAGCGCGAGAGCGCGCCGCTCGAGATCGATCGCGCGACCCACCGCCGCTGACGTCGGCGCCTCGACCACGACACGCCTGGCCAAAAGCGCCGCTTTCTCGGCTTGCCCCGCGCTGGGACGACCCTCGAGGAGAGCATCGGCCATGCGCAGCGCGATCTCGATCCACCGCGGCGGGTGCCGTGACTCCGACAAGTAGTCGCGCCAGATGTCGATCGCGCCCTCGAAGTCGCGCTTCAGCTGCAGAGCCTCGGCCACGAGCAACCGGGCCGAGGGCGCCACCGCGCTATCGTCGGTCACCGCTCGGGCGCGGACGAGCGCCTCGTCGACCTTGCCCGCGCGGAGCAGTGCTTGCGCACCGCCGAACTGAGCATAAGCGGCGAGCGGGCCTACCGAGACCGCCACCTCGTCGAATGCGAGCGCCGCCCCTTCGAGATCTCCCGCGAGCCACCGCAGTCGTCCGAGCTGATAGCGCCAGCGAACGGCGTCCTCCTCTATGGGAGTTGAAGCGGCGAGCGTCGCTGCCAGCGCGGCGGCGCCATTGGCGTAATCGCCCGCGGTAACGAATGCCTTCACCCGGGCCAGCGCGGGTTCGTCGAGGACGCTCCTCACGTTGCCAGGATCGAAGCCGCGTACGAGGGTCGGTTCTGCCTGCACCGTCGGCGGCGCGGCCCGCTCGGCTCCCGGATGGAGCACCGGCGCTGCGATGCGCTGACTGCGCATCATGCAGCCCGACGAAGCCACGAAACCGATCACGGCCGCGGCGACCGCGCAGTCGATCGGAAATCTCACGACCCACCTCGCGACTTCGAGGCGGCAAGGTGCGCCTCCTCGGCGCTCTCCTCGTCGTCGGCGATGACGTCGGCTCGACGCGCGTTTTGCCAGGCTTCGTGGTGCTTCTCCACGACTTTGGCTTCGGCTCGCGCCATCGAGAGACCGGTGCGTTCATTATCCGCCTCGGCTCGCGCGTGCGTGTAGCTGGCGCGCGCTTCCTGCGTCGCGCGCTCGTAGCCCTTCTTCTCGATGTCGGCGGCGATACCCCACGCGGCGCCGCGCGCCAGATCCGCCGCGGTGAGCTCGCCCTTTTCCAGGCGGTCCCGCTCGGCGCGCTCCGTCGTGGTCAGCTCCTCTTCGAATTTTCGCTTCGCGCGTTCGCGCTGCTCCAGTTCGCCGAGGGCACGTTCGGTTTTCACCACGGCTTGCGAGAGGGCGCGCCCTTTTCGATCCACCTTCTCAGCGCGAACTCGCTTCAGCGGGTCGAGCGGATACTTGCGCGTCACGACGCTTTGATGATAGCGCACCGCGTTCGAGGGGACCAATTACGAGCGTGACTGTGTCAGGTCTGGCAGCGAGAATCCGCGGCAGGAATGCTAGGCCTGATGCCATTCCTGGAGGCTTCGCACCGGGGCGTCGTTCGGTTCCCGCTCGGACTCGAGAGCTTGCACGACGGCCAGCGCCGCCGACATGGTGGTGAAGTAGGGGATGTTGGCGAGAAGGGTGTGCCGCCGGACCGAGTAGCTGTCCCGAACTTCTTTGGCGCCCTGCGTCGTGTTGACCACCAGGGCAATGCTCTTGCTGCGGATCGCATCGACGACGTGCGGCGAGCCCTCGGCGACTTTCTTCAGCACCTCCGATGGGATCTGAGCGCGCTCGAGAGCCCGAGCCGTCCCCTCGGTGGCCACGATCGAGAACCCCAGCGCGCGCAACCGTCGGGCAACGACGCATGCCGCCGGCTTGTCGTCGTCTTTGACCGATATGAAAGCCCTCCCGCCCGACGGCAGACGATAACCGGAAGCGAGCAATGCTTTGTCGAATGCGCGCGCGAACGTCGAGGCGATCCCCATCACTTCTCCGGTCGAACGCATCTCCGGACCGAGCATCGTGTCCACCCCGGGAAACTTCGAGAACGGAAAGACCGACTCCTTCACCGACACGTGAACCGGGACGGGAATGTCGGTCACGCCGAGCTCCGCCAGCGTCTTTCCGGCCATCAGCTTCGCGGCGATCTTGGCAAGCGGCCGGCCCGTCGCCTTGGAGACGAAGGGCACGGTGCGCGATGCGCGCGGATTGACCTCGAGCACGTACACGCGATCGTCCTGAACTGCGAACTGCACGTTCATCAAGCCGATCACGCCGAGTTCCAGCGCGATCTGACGCGTCTGCTCTTCGATCGAAGCGATGATCGACGACGGCAGCGAGTGCGGAGGCAAGACGCTGGTCGAGTCGCCGGAATGGATGCCCGCCTCCTCCACGTGCTGCATGACACCGCCGATGACGGCCTGCTTTCCGTCGCAGAGGCTGTCGACATCGACCTCGATGGCACCTCGCAAGAATTCGTCGACGAGAATCGTCTGCGTGCCCGCTTCGCGCGCGGCTTCGACGGCGAGCGAGACGTAGGCCGAGAGATCGGCGTCGGAATGACAGATCATCATGGCCCTGCCGCCGAGCACGTAAGAAGGGCGAACCAGCACTGGGTATCCAATTTCGCGCGCCACGCGAAACGCGTCAGCGATACCCCGCGCGATGCCGCCCCGCGGGCGCCGCAGGCCGAGCTTCGAAAGCAGCGCGTCGAACCGCTCGCGGTCCTCGGCGCGGTCGATGGCATCGGCGCTCGTGCCGAGCAGCTTGATGCCCGCGTTCGAGAGGGGAACCGCGAGCTTCAGGGGCGTCTGCCCGCCGAACTGCACGATCACGCCCGCCAAGGTGCCGCGCTTTTGCTCTTCCTCGCAGATGGCGAGAGTGTCCTCGAAGGTGAGCGGCTCGAAATAGAGACGGTCGGAGGTATCGTAGTCGGTCGAAACCGTCTCCGGGTTGCAGTTGACCATCACCGTTTCGAGGCCGAGCTCGCGCAGCGCGAAGACGGCGTGAACGCAGCAATAGTCGAATTCGATGCCCTGTCCGATGCGGTTGGGCCCGCCGCCCAGGATGATCACCTTGCGCCGATCGCTCGGCGCGCTCTCACTTTCGGTTTCGTACGTGGAATAGAGGTAGGGGGTGTGGGCGACGAACTCCGCCGCGCAAGTATCGACTCGCTGGTAGACCGGCTTTACCCCGTGCTTCTGCCGCGCAGCGCGAACCGCGGCGACGTCGCACTTCGCGCGAGCAGCGATCTGCGCGTCGCTGAAACCGAGGCGCTTGGCTTCGCGGAGGCCTTCGGCGGTCAGGTCGAGCTTCTCGCCGGCATTCACGATCCTGCGGATCTGGGAAAGAAACCAAGGATCGATGGCCGTGAGGAGGTAGAGCTCTTCATCGGTCATCGACACCGGCGCCCGCATCGCGTCCCCCACGTAGAAAAGCCGGTCCGGTGTGGGAATGGCCACGAGCTTCGCCAGCGCATCGCGCAGCTCCGCCGGTGTGCGCGAGATTCCTTCCGCCTTGGCGGACGGCTCGGGAGGAGCGTCCATCGCGAGGTCGCGGCTGCGCAGCGGAGCTGCGGCCAAGGCGACGTAGTCGACCTTATCGTAGAGGCTGATAAGGCCATCTTTGGCCGTCTCCAGCGATCGCGCCGCCTTCTGTAAAGCTTCGGCGAACGTGCGACCGATGGCCATCACCTCGCCGACGCTCTTCATCTGTGTGCCGAGACGGCTCTCGGCCCCCGGAAATTTTTCGAACGCGAACCGCGGCCACTTCACGACGACGTAATCGATGGTGGGCTCGAACGCGGCGCTCGTCTTGGTGATGTCGTTGGTGAGCTCGTCGAGCCGGTACCCAACCGCCAGCTTGGCTGCGATCTTGGCGATCGGGTAACCGGTCGCCTTCGAGGCGAGTGCGCTCGAGCGCGAGACGCGCGGATTCATCTCGATGACGACGAAGCGTCCGTCTTTCGGATTGACTGCAAACTGCACGTTGGAGCCACCGGTCTCGACGCCGATCTCGGTCATCACGGCTCGCGCCGCGTCGCGGAGGCGCTGAAATTCGCGGTCGGTCAAGGTCATCGAGGGGGCCACCGTGATCGAATCGCCCGTATGCACGCCCATGGGATCGATGTTCTCGATCGAGCAGACCACGATGAAGTTGTCGGCGCGGTCGCGGATGACTTCGAGCTCGTACTCTTTCCACCCGAGCACGCTCTCCTCGACGAGTACCTCGTGCGTCGGGCTCTGACTGAGCGCCCAGGCAACCTTGGGCTCGAGCTCGGCTGGGGAATACACGATATCGCCGCCGCTGCCGCCCAACGTGAAGCTCGGCCGCAAGATGGCCGGGTATCCCATCTCTTTCACGATGGTGCGGGCTTGGTCCACCGAATGCGCGTAGCCGGAGCGCGGACAGGAGAGCCCGATTTTCGCCATGGCTTCTTTGAAGAGTTGGCGATCTTCGGCCTTGCGGATCGCGGCGGGGGATGCCCCGATGAGCTCGATACCGAGCTCTTTCAGCGTTCCCTCGGCTTCGAGAGCGAGCGCCAGATTGAGCGCCGTCTGCCCCCCCAAGGTGGGCAGAAGCGCATCGGGGCGCTCCCGCGCGAGAATGAGCGCGAGCGTCTCCGGGTCGAGCGGCTCGACATAGGTGCGGCCCGCCAGCTCGGGGTCGGTCATGATCGTCGCCGGGTTCGAGTTGACGAGGACGACGTCGTACCCCGCCGCGGCGAGCGCTTTGGCCCCCTGTGTGCCCGAGTAGTCGAACTCGCAAGCTTGTCCGATGACGATCGGCCCCGAACCGATGATCACGATTTTCTCGAGGTCGTTACGTCGAGGCATGACTGCGCGGTCGCAGTAGCACAGAAGGCGCGTTTCGGGGACCCCATCCGGAGGCGCGCCGACTCGGGGAAAGCAGAGCGGGCACGCGAAATGCTTAGAAACCAGGGGGAATGCCGACAAAACACGGTGCTGATCTCATTGCAGTGTCCAGCTATGCTGGTGGGTGGGGAAGAAGGGGACGAATGACCTTGGTGGGGACCCCGGGGACGGGGCGTTTGGCTCGGCAGCATCCGCGGTGTAAAGCAACGTTGGCGATCGGAGTGTGCGCGGCGCTTCTCGCCGGCACGGTCTCGCTCGGCGCGCAGAGTGACGACGAGAACGCGCGGCGGCATTTCGAATCGGGTGCCGCTTATCTGCAGCAGAGCGACAACGAAAACGCTCTGCGCGAGTTTCAGGCAGCCTACTCGCTCTCCAAGCGGCCGGAGCTGCTGCTCAACATCGCCAATGTCTACGAGCGGATGGGGCGACCCCAGGAAGCCGTGGATACGCTGAACAAGTACCTCGACGAAGATCCGAAGACACCGAAGCGCGCCACCATCGAAACGCGCATCGCCAATCTCAAGAGGCGAACGCCGTCCGCCCCCCCCTCGACGGCGCCCGCCCCCGCGACGAGCGCCGCGCCGAAAATCACCGCGAGTGCCGCACCAACCGCGTCATCGACGCCGGTGACCACCGCACCGCCGCAACAGAGCGCTCGCAATCGCACGCCCGCATACATCGCCTTCGGCGTGGGTGGTGCCGCCGCGATCGGCGCCGTCGTCACCGGCTTGGTCGCACAGAGCAAGTTCAACGACGCCGAAAAGAGCTGCAAGCCCAACTGCTCGGATGGCACCGTCAGCTCGATCGAGTCGATGGCGCTCGTCAGCGACATTCTCACCGGCGTTGCCGTCGCCGGCGTCGGGGTCGGCGCCGTGCTGTTCTTCACGGCCAAGCCGGCGAGCTCCGAACTGGCAGCAAGTCCGGTACCGATACTCGCTGGCGGCGTAGCACCCGGAGGCGCCCGCGTGGAGGCGACGTGGCACTTTTGATCGGACGCAAGAACATGCCTCGGACGGTGGAGCTTCGAATGCGATCGTGGAGAGTGGTCTTGGCGGCGTGCTTCATCGGCGCCTCGGCCTGCAGTCTTTTTCTGGATACCGACAGCTTGCAGGCCAAAGAAGGCAGCTCTGGTTCGAGCGGAACCGCAGGCAGCAGCGGTTCCGATGCGGGCAACGATGCAGCGGTGAAAACTTGTGAAACAGATCTCGACTGCATTCCCTTCACGACGGACGTGGACGGGTGCCTCTTCTACGGATGCAGCGCGGACAAAACATGCCTTCCTCCCCAGCCGCATCCGGGGTTCGCGATCGCATCGGTCGGCGGAGAGGAAACCGTTCTGCAGTCCGACGACATCGGTTACCCGAGCCTCGTCGCCGACACGTCCGACATCGTCATGGGCGTGTGGGAGCGAAACGGTACTGCGACGGACGTTCTCGTTCGCAAGTACCCGCCCTACCCGGCGAGCCCCGCCAGCGTGACCCTCAGCGCTCTCGTGGGCGGCCTCGTCGAAGCGTACGGCTCGAGCCCGGGGATGATCATTCGGTCCACCGTACCGCGGTCGGTGCGACTGCTGCTGGCGCTCGATCCCTTCGGAGCCGCGTCGATGGGAATGCACCAAATCGATCTCGACATCCCGGCCTTGAACAGCACGTTGAAGCTGACCTCGCCGCAACCCACGAAGGGTGACCTCGAAATTGCGGGCTACGATACCTCGCCGCGCGCGTCGGCACCGCGCATGATGCCGAACGGCTTTCAGGAGCCGAGCGGCATGTGGGCTCAACAGGAGCAGCTCTATTATTTCGACGGCACCATTGCCAACGTGGCGTTCGGCGCGAAGCGGGTCCTCGGCTTCACCGTGCTCGCTGGCTACGGCGTCCATGCCGCGCTCGAAACCGCCGAGCTCGGCGATGCGGGCGCAACCATGTCCAAAACCGAAGTTTGGTCGATGGGAAGTGCGAGCCTTGCCTCGCTCAACGGCGACGAGCTCGGCGCGCGCCGCAGCGGCGTGACGGCAACCTCCACAGCGGAAGGGCTCACGACGAATTTCATTTCGTGGTCGTTCGAATCGGCGACGACCGGACCGCAGCTCAAGTTCAGTGCCGCCAGCTGCTTCGGCAACTCCTGCACCGCCATCGGAGCGGATAGCCCTCCGATCCCAGGCGTCGCGCCGCAGTTGGCATCGGCGCGGGTCATGGGCAGCAACATCGATCGCGACATGGTCCAAACCTTTGCTGCTGCGATCCTCGTGGACAGAGACCTGGGCACGACGACGTACGGGTTTCTGGGCGGCGTTTCCCGGTTGACCCTTCCCGATGCGGAATTCGCCCACGTGGTGACGAAGACGATGAACCCTGCTCTGTTCCTCATCGATTCGACGACGGTGCCCTCGACCGTTGCGGCCGGCGAGCTCTTCGGCCCCTCTTCGGTCGCCATCACCAACGACGGCCAGATCCTGGTGGCGTGGGTCACCCGGCCGATGTTGAACCGGGCGGTCCTGAAAACCCGCCGCTACCAGGTCAAAATGTGTCCGTAAATCCCCGCTTCACTTGACATAGAGGGGAATTCCCTTCAAAGATTCGCCCCCCGCTTCTCCCAGGCCCCCAATGCCCCGCTGGGGCAGCCTGCAAGAGCGCGGCAAGGAGCCTTACCGTGCCCAAGATGAAGACCAACCGTGCGGCCGCCAAGCGTTTCCGCGTGACGGGATCCGGCCGCGTCCGCCGCTCCAAGGCGGGCGGCAATCACGGCATGCAGGAGAAGTCACGCAAGCGGCTGCGCCGGCTGCGCCAGAACGACATGGTGAGCAAGTCGTTCGAAAAGCGCATCAAACTCATGCTCCCCTACGGATGAGGTGAGTCGCCATGCCGCGAGCCAAACGTGGATTCAAGGCGCGCAGGCGCCGTAACCGCATTCTCAACCACGCCGAGGGATTCTGGGGTGGACGGTCCCGCCTTTTCGGCGTCGCCATCGAGGTCGTTCACAAGGCTTGGCAATACGCGTACATCGGCCGCAAACGCCGCAAGCGGGATTTCCGCCGCCTGTGGGTCGTGCGCATCAACGCGGCCGCGCGAGCCAACGGCACGACCTACTCGCGACTGATGGGTGCCCTCAAAACGACCAACGTCGGCATCGATCGTAAGATCTTGGCCGATCTCGCGGTCGTCGATCCTGGTGCCTTCACCGCGATCGCCCAGCTCGCATCCGCAACCAGCTCCCGCGGCGCGAAGGCCAAGGCGGGCTAGCCGCTCCGCTCGCCGCACCATGAGCGACGACCCCGCGGCGGAGATCGAACAGGGGCTCCAAAAGCTCGGCGCGAGTTTCCGCCAGGCGTTCGACGCGGCGACGACCGAGCAGGCGCTGCGGGAAGCGCATGCTCGCGTTCTCGGCAAAAAGGGGGAGCTTACGCAACTGTTGCGGCGAATGGGCGCCGTTCCTGCCGACGCGCGCAAGAGCGTGGGCGAGAAGGTCAATGCTCTTCGCGAGCAGGTCGAAAGTGCATTCGCCGAGCGACTCACCGCGATCGAGAGCGCGCTTCGCCAAGCCGAGCTCGGCGCTCGCCCATACGACCTCTCGTTGCCGGGTCGATCGCCGGCTCCGCGCGGCCACCTTCACCCGCTCACGCGCGTGAAGGACGACATCCTCGGCGCGTTTCGCGATCTGGGCTTCGCGATAGCCAGCGGACCCGAAGTCGAATTCGAGGCGAACAATTTCACCAAGCTCGGCTTTCCGCCCGACCACCCCGCCACCGACATGCAGGACAGCTTCTGGGTCGCGCCCGGCATCCTGCTGCGAACGCACACCAGCAACGTCCAGATACGCGAGATGCTCGCCCACAAGCCTCCTCTCGCAGTGGTGAGCGCGGGGGCCGTCTACCGGCGCGACGACGGCGTGACGCACTCTCCGATGTTCCACCAAGTGGAAGGATTTCTGGTCGACGAGCGGGTGAGCTTCGCCGAGCTGAAAGGGGTGCTGACGTCCTTTGCCGAACGCTTGTACG
>DASWDH010000193.1:0-4521 GCA_036395495.1 Polyangiaceae bacterium | reverse complement strand
CAAGCGTGCGTGTGCGGCGGCTCGTGCATCGCTCACCATCTCCGCGAACACTTCGTCGAAAAGTTTCGCCGCCTCTCCCCCGACCTCCTGGCTCGCCAGCGTCGCCGTGAGGACGCCGCGGCTCAGCGTGGGATTGTGCGCGGCTTGCTCGCCGAGCGTCATCACCGCCGCGCGCAGGGCTTCGATGGGGCCCTTGGCCTGCTCGAGCACGCGTGCGCGTGCCTTTCGCGCCGCCGTCGTCTGAATCCGCACGAGCGCGGTGATGACCGCGTCCTTCGAAGGGAAGTGCACGAAAAAGGTGCCTTTGGCGACGCCGGCTTGGGCGGCGATGCTGTCGATCGTCGTCGCCTGGTATCCGCGCTTGCTGAAAAGGTCCGTCGCCGCCGCGAAGATGCGCGCCCGCGTCTCGCCGGCGCGCCTTTGCCGCACGCCACGCATGGGACGAGCCGGAGCGTCCATGCCGCCGACCATAGGTCACTGACCGCCGGTCAGTCAAGACGCTCCGGAGATTTGTGCCACCTGTGCCAACGGCGACATAGCGAGGCACGCTTCGCGCGATCTCCGGAAATTGTCCGCGGTCATAACCTCGCGAAACATCACAAGGCAGCGTCACGGCGCGCGTCTTGCTTTGCGGCGCTCGTCCCTCTCACCTCAGCGAGGTTCCCATGCGCACGCTTGGTCTTGCTCTTCTGATCGTTTCAGTCGCTTCGGGTTGCAGCTCCACCGGCGACTCCTCCGCGCTCTCCACCCCCGGCGGCGCAAACGCTGGATCGGTGGGAGGCTCGAGCGCTATCGGCGAGTCGGCCACCACGGGTGGCTACGGGATCGGAGTCGGTACGACGGGCGTAGGAGGGAGCTACGGTGGCGGTGGGGGATCCCTCGGAGGTCCCGCCGCTGGGGGCGGTGCGGGAAGCCCGCCTTCCGGCTCGGATGCGGGTGCCGCCTTTCCGGATGCCGGAGACCAAGCGGATGGATCGCCGGAAGCCGAAGCGCCCGACGCCGATCGTTGCGCCGCGCTCGACAACACGAAGCCCATCACGCTCTACCAATCGGCCGACGACTCGAACTCGATGGCCTCGCCGGCGATCGCGCGGCGGCTCATCCGTCTCGGTCAGCGTGTGCCCCCTTCGATCATCCGCACCTACGAGTTCATGAATTATTATCGGTTCGCCTACGAGCCGGCCCAAGCGGGTCGGGTGCGGGTCGTTCCGCAGATGCGCCCGGGCAAAGTCGAAGGCGAGTACATCGTTCAGGTCGGCATACAGTCGGCGAGGGGTGCGTCCCCCCGCCGCCCGATGAGCATCACGCTGGTGCTCGATACGTCGGGTTCGATGCAAGGGACGCCGATCCAAATCGAGATTGCCTCGGTGAAGGCGCTCGCCGCGGCGATGCAGGAGGGCGACCGGGTTTCGATGGTCACCTGGAATACGCAGAATCGGGTGCTGCTCGAGGGCTATGTGGTGCAGGGCCCGAGCGATCCGAAGTTGGTAGCGGCGGCCGACACGCTCACCGCCGGCGGCGGAACGGATCTGTCGGGTGGCCTCGCGGTAGGTTACCAGCTCGCGAATCGATACTACGCCAAGGAGCTCTTGAATCGCGTCGTTCTCATCAGCGATGGGCAAGCCAATGTCGGCCAAACGGACGAGAACATCATCGGGCAGGCGAGCCACAACCAGGATAGCGAGGGCATTTATCTGGTGGGCGTGAGCGTCGGCGATGGCATCAACGATACGCTGATGAACGTCGTCACCGACCGAGGTCGCGGCGCCTACGTGTACCTCGACTCGTCCGAGGAAGCGTCGAAGATGCTGACCGGTCGGTTCGACGAGACCATGGAAGTCGCCGCGCGCAGCGTTCGCCTCGAGCTCACCGTACCGTGGTACTTTTCGATGAAGAGCTTTTCTGGCGAGCAATCATCGACCAATCCACACAACGTCGAGCCTCAGCACCTCGCGCCCGCCGACGCCATGGTCTTTCACGAGACGTTCGGAGCCTGCGCTCTTTCCGCGTTCAGCACGACGGACAGCATCTCCGTCAAAGCGACTTACGAGACTCCGATCACCCACGAAGCACGGGAGGACGGCAGCATGGCCACCATCGCCGATCTTTTGGAGGCGCCCGCCGCCGAGCTTCGGAAGGGCAAAGCGATCGTTGCTTATGCCGAGGCACTGCGCGACGCCGCCAATCTGAGCGGCGCCGTCGGGCGGGCGAAGCTCGATGCCGCGCTGGCCGAAGTACAAGCGGCCAACTCCAGCACCGACCCCGAGCTCGTCGAGATCGCCGATCTGCTCACGCGATATCGCGCCCAGTTCCCTTGAACCGTGAAAACGGGAGATTTCAACATCAAAGTCGTCCGCTGAACCCGAGCCCGCGCTTCGGCAAACAACCGCTGGTGACGGTGCTATCCTGAGTATCGACGGGAGGAGCTGCTATGGAAGTCATCCACGGTCACGGCTGGCGGACGCTCGCGCTGCGTGGTTTGGCGGGCGTCCTCTTCGGGCTGATCGCTTTTCTCTCTCCTGCAATCACGCTCGCCGCACTGACCGTGCTTTTCGGCGCCTACTCACTCGCCGACGGTCTGTTCGCGCTCGTTCTGATCGCGCAGTGGCCTGTGCGTCGGCACGTTTGGGTCGTGGCCGTCGAGGGCATCGTTGGCGTTCTGGCGGGCCTTGCCGCGTTTCTGTGGACGGGCGCAACGGCCCTGATGCTCGTGCGTCTCGTCGCGATATGGGCCATTCTGACGGGAGCGCTGGAGATCGTGGCGGCTCTGCATCTGCGGCAGAAGCTGCCGGGCGAGTTGCTTCTCGGGCTCGGTGGTGCCGCCTCGATTTTGCTCGGCGGCGTCGTGCTTTCCTGGCCGCACACGGGTTCGCTCATGCTGGTGGCGCTGCTCGGGTGCTACTCGGTGTTCTTTGGAACGGCGCTTCTCGTGTTGTCCTTCCGACTTCGCAGCGTCACGTTGAGTCGCAGCGAGTGGGCGCAACACCCGTCGTCGCGACCGGGCGCTCACGCTTGAGGCGGTGCGAAGAGCGCGTGAAGTGCTTCGAAATCCTCGAGCATGCCGACCGGAAGGCCTTCCCCGTCCACGGCCAAGATTTGCCGGTGGCGGGCGGCAGCCATGTCGGTGAGTGCTGCACGAAGCGACATGCTTTCCGGAACGGAGCGAATCGGCGACGTGAGGGCCGCAGCTCGTTCGGTCACCACTCGACTCCGGCCTAGCCGCGGCGCAAGACTGCGATGTGGCGTTGCAGCGCCCATGATCTCAGGCAGCAAGTCCGCCTCGCGCAGGAGACCGATGAACTTGCCAGTCCTGTCGGTCACCACGACGACGCGCAGGCTACGCTCGACGAACAGCCTGACCACGTCGGCGACGAGGACATCGTCTTCGACCCCCACGATGCCCTTGTGCAAAACGTCTCCGACGCGAACTGGTTCGCCGTAGGCGCTTGCGCGGATGGGCGGCGAGCAAATCACGCATCCCTCGGATGCGGCGCCCGCTTCGCGGACTTCGTGGCACCTGTCGCAATTGCGACAAGTAGCGAGTGGGACCGAACAGCCCCGGGCTCCGCAGTAAACTCGCAGAGCCAGAGCTTGGGTTCCGTCGGCCCGGGTGACGCGAGCCGTCAGGATGGGATGTCGTTTCTCGGAGCGATGCTCGGACAATTTGGACATGGGCGCTAGCGCCCGAGCAGTGCACGAATTGTACCGATGCCGCTCGTTTCCATTTACGCCGTCATCATCGGTGTTTGCGCGATAGCAAAACGTGGACACGCGCGCCGTTTGCAGGCGCTGCGCGCGATCGACGCAAGTATTGCTGGGATGCGCTGCAGTTCTTGCTCGTTACTCGCGAAGTCAAAAGCTCGAGCTCGTCCGCAATGAGCCCACCGGCTGAGTTGTTTCAGGCCGTCCTGCGACGTCCCGCCAAGGCTTGGTAGACGGCCACCAACACGATCGCTCCCACGGAAGCGGCGACAAAGCTGGGTGGCGTGCCGTCGTCGTAACCGATGAGGTGTGCGACGAAGGCTCCGGCAAACGCACCAGTCACTCCTGCGCCCATTGAAATCCCTGGATTTTCGGGCTCCCTCCAGGGCACGATCCGACGCCCCAGCGCCCCTACCAACAGTCCGACGCCGAGAAGCAGGATGATGACTTCCATAGCCGCCTCCTCATCGGTTCTGATTCAAGCAAGATGCGCGCCGGCTTGGTCGGAACCCTCTATTTCATCGGTAGATCAGCGCAACAGCGAAAACCCTGTTGATAGAACGCGAAATCTTCGTCGTGTACACGGGTGGAAGGGCGGCAGCGACTACGCACTTGGCCCCAATAGCCGCCTTTCAGAATGGAGCGATGTCCTTGCGTCGATACGGACTGTGTCCATTCGTCGACATTGCCGGTCATGTCATAGATGCCGAATGGACTCCGGCATGCGAGGCTTCTCCTTGCCATAAGCGATCCAACTCGAGCATCGCCGCGCGGCTCGATCGGTCCCAAAAGGCGCGCTGGTCGAAGCCCCTCCATGGG
>DASWDH010000192.1:0-3562 GCA_036395495.1 Polyangiaceae bacterium | reverse complement strand
CCCAATTTTCCCGAGTGACACGCCGAGGGGGCGGTACCGATATGCCCGGGTTGTGCTCGAGCTACGGGGATCGGCAGCCCGATCATTTCGACCCACCGCGACGCGTCAGTCCGACCAATCACGGGGCCAGAGCTTTGGGCCCCTCGCTCCGACCATCGCCGAGAAATCTCTCAAATCTAGGGTCACGATGGCCTGCGCCCCGAGCCGCTCTGCGATGGCCACGACCGTCGCATCTACGAGGCCCGGGGCAAGCGCTCGATGGCGTCTGCAGAGCTCGAAGGCCCTGACCAGATCTCCTTCGTCACCCCACTCTACCCTGAAGTGGCCCTCAGCAAGGTCCCCCAGAAACGCACGGCTCGATCGCTCGCCGACGTGCGAGCTCAGCAGGTAGTCGACCTCGGGTAAGATCGCCCAGGGAAGCACCCATGCGTCGCCCGTTACGGCGAAGAGTCGTTTCAGCGCGGCATGATGACGATCATCGGCATCGACCAGACCGACAACGGCCCCCGTATCAGCGATGACAATCAAGAGCGACCGAATCTATTGAGCAGCCTTTCGCCATGCTCGGCCACATTCCCGCGGCCACTGTGACCGGATCCAATGCTGCGAGGTCGCCTGCGCGGCTTGGCATGCGCCTTGGTGTAGGACGCGACGGCTTCGCGCAGAAGAACAGCGGGTTTGCGCCCCTGCGCGCGAGCGAGCCCCTTGAGGGCCCGGTAATCGGCTTCGTCCAAGTAAACGGTCGTCTTTCGGACGGTCGACATAAGGTGCCATATATGGCATTTTTAGCGGCTTGTCGAGCGGTACGGCGCTCGCCTGCTCGGATGGCGAGATCGCGGCCGAGCCGTCCTTCGCTTCGCAAGCGCGTGGATGCAAAGGCGCTCTTGGAGGCTGCGGACCGCTGCGCAGGCCCTCCCATGCCCCACGACGACATCCAACCCGAACGGAGCTAAAATGCTGGCGATGTCCGAACCCGCAAAAAAACGTGCCACCTACGAGGACCTCCTCGCGGTTCCTTCCTGACCGACGGCACTAGTGGCGTGTTTCCCTTGAGATGATGGGCCAGAGCTTGACGTGGTCGTGGTCGTTGACGTTCCGTCAAGGACCACGTCCACGTCAACGATCGGCCGAACAGCTCATCAGGTCGATGTAAACGGAGCACTTGCCTCGAGTTGTCTAAGGAGCGGGGGGAGCGTCGGCGGGTGCCGCGTCTTCCTTGGGGCGCTCGTCGGGGTGCTCGTTGTAGTACGCGTCGTAGCTCTCGCGGGTGATTTCGACTTCCACGACACCGTCTTTTTCGAAGCGGGCTTGGCAGCCGAGGCGCGACGTGCTCCGCACGTCGAAGGCCTTGTCGAGGATGTCGTTCTCGTCGTCTTGCACTTCGGAGAGTAGCTCGGCCCCCTTTTTCACATAGACATGGCAGGTCGAACAGGCGCACACGCCTCCGCACGCGTAGCCCTCCGGGAGCCCTCCCTCTTGCGACGCTTGAAGGAGGCTCGCGCCGATCGGAACCTCCACCTCTTTGCCTTCTTTGAGATATCGGACAATGGGCATGATCACCTTCCGCCGTGAGCCGAGGCCTGCTCGGCTGCTAGATGAGCCTCGACGCCCTTGGCGCCGGCGACGGTTTCTTCCACGTCGGAGACCTGCTTGCCTTCCATCGCACGAGAAATAGCGCGATTCATGCGGCGCCCCGCCCACGCATGGGTGACGTGGTCCAGCTCCTCGACCCGATTCTGAATCGCCGACGCGTCGTTTCCAGCGAGGGCCTCGCCGAGGTTCTGCATTTCGCGCTCGACGCGCTCGGCTTCGCCCGGCTCGAGCAGATCGGCATCGCTCACGAAGGCGCGCTCGGTCGCGAAGCGGATGCGCTCGGCTTCGACTCTGGCTTCGGCCAGCCGGCGTGCGGCGAGGTCCTCCTCGCCATGGTCGAGCGCGTCGAGCAGCATCTGCTCGACGGCTTCGTCATCGAGCCCGTAGGTAGGCTTGACTTCCACTTTCTGCTCGATGCCGGTGGTGAGCTCACGCGCCGTGACGTGCAGGAGGCCATCGGCGTCGACGCGGAACGTCACTTCCAGGCGGGCCATGCCGGCGGGCATCGGGGGTATGCCTTTCAAGGTGAACTTCGCGAGCGACCGACAATCGGACGCGAGCTCGCGCTCACCCTGCACGACGTGGAGCTCGAAACCCGTTTGATGGTCGGCGTAGGTCGTGAAGGTCTGCGTCGCCCCCACCGGGATCGTGGTATTTCGAGGAAGAATCTTCTCGGTGACGCCGCCCATCGTTTCGAGGCCGAGCGACAAGGGCAGAACGTCGAGGAGCAGCACTTCGTCGCGCGGCCCGGTTCCCGCCAGCAGGTCCGCCTGAACCGCGGCTCCCAGCGCGACCACCTGGTCGGGGTCGATGTCGGCGAGAGGCTCGTGCTTGAACAACTCGCGAACGTAGCGCCGCACCAGCGGGACGCGCGTGGCCCCGCCCACCAAGATCACCCCATCGAGCTCTTCCGGAGCGACACCTGCGTCCTTCAGCGCGCGCCGGCAGGCGACGCCCGTCCGCTCGACGATCGGCCGGATGAGATGCTCGAAATGGGCGCGTTCGATGGTGACGACCGTCGACCCACCTCCCGCCGCCGGAAGCTCCAGCTCGACGGCCTCTCGGTCGGTCAGCGAATGCTTGGCGGCCCGCGCCGCATCGAGCGCCAGTCGAACCACTTCCGGCGTGCGGCTCGCTTCCTCGACACCCATGCGCCCGAGGAGCACCTCGGCCACCGCGCGATCCATGTCGTCTCCGCCGAGCGCGCTGTCGCCTCCGGTCGATCGGACCTGGAAGATGCCGTTGTCCAGAACGAGAATCGTGATGTCGAACGTGCCGCCGCCGAGATCGTACACGGCGAAGAGCCCATCCTGCTTCTTCTCGAGCCCATATGCGAGCGCGGCGGCGGTCGGCTCGTTGAGGAGCCGCAGCACCTCGAGCCCCGCCAAGCGCCCGGCGTCTTTGGTCGCTTGCCGCTGAGCGTCGTCGAAATAAGCCGGGACGGTGATGACCGCGCCGCCCACCCGTTGAAGCTTGTCTTCGGCGTTCTTCTTCAGCACCCTCAAGATGTCGGCGGATACTTCGACCGGTGTCACCGCCCTGCCGTACACGCGGAACCGCACCACGTTGGCGTCCGCATCGGCCGGCGGGACGAATTCGTAAGGCCCGAGCCGCGCGGTCTCCGGATCGCTCGCGCCCCGCCCCATGAATCGCTTGACGCTGACGATCGTTTCTTTCGGGTGACCGAGCGCTCGGCGCTGCGCCGTCCGCCCGACGAACACATTGCCCCTATCGTCGTAGCCCACGACCGAGGGAACGAGCACCTCGAGATCGCAGTCGACGACGGCTTGCGGCTTGCCATCCTGCACATAGGCGACGAGCGAGTTCGTCGTGCCGAGGTCGATCCCGATCGGTCTCGGCGGAGCTTTGGGGTCGAAGATTTCGAAAAGTGCCACCGCTCACCCGTCCTCGATAGCGCTCACTTCATCCAGAAAGCGCCGGTAATAGCGCAGCTCGCCCAGAACGGGAA
>DASWDH010000191.1:0-1579 GCA_036395495.1 Polyangiaceae bacterium | reverse complement strand
CGTCCCGGCCCACGGTCGCCGCCAACCGCGCATCGAATCCCCACGGGAGGCTGCGAGGATCTTCACCCCCGCGACGGCGCGCAACCGATCGACCACCGGCCCGCCGAGCACGCCCGAACCGAGTTTCTTTACCCCACAGGCTATTCGCCGCGCCGTCGCGGCGCGAGGTTCGAAGAGATCGAAGGTGCGTACACATCGATTTCCGGATACTCGGCCAAGTCGAGGTGCTGGCCGACGGCCGTCGGGTCGGCGCCTAGGCGGCCAACAGCAATGCCGTCTCCTCGCCCTGCTTCTCTTGCGCGCGAACGGGGTCGTCCCGGTCGACCGGATCATCGAGGAGGCTCTGAGGGGTGAACCTGCCGCAAGCGCTACGAAGCCGCGCCGCCCGACGGCTTGCCAGGTCTAGCAGCCCGCATACGGCATGGACCTGGCCGCGCTCTGCATTCGGCGCAGAACTTCCTGAAGTCGAAGACTTCCCTCTACGGTGACATCGGCAAAGCCCACATGGGCAGCATGCATGTGCGGTCCCGGTACTCGGGGAACAGCGTCACCATGCGCGCATGTGCGGCAAGCGCAAACGGAAGCAGCTCGTTCGCGAGCGCGGGGGAGGCACCGAGCAGTTGCGCCCCGATCGTGAAATGGCGGATCGCCTGGCACTCGACCTTGCCCTCGTTCCGGCGCCATTTCCAGTGGCGCACGTGGTAGGCCTCGTGTAGGAGCACGAGTACCCCCGTCGCCCGCTGCCACAGCGGAAGCAGCGCGTCGGAGACGCCCAGCGCCCCGGGCGCAGAGAGCCGGATGCAGCACGATGTATTCCTCGATCATGTCGGTGTAGCCCCAAGCTCGCGAAGGATTTGGTCCCGTCCCCCATATCGGGTCGGCGATCCACTCGGCACTCGAAGGGCAACGCACCTCGGCGTCACGCATCGCGAAGATGGAGGCCACTCGGCGCAGATCGGTCGGCCGGTCGTAGGCAAAGGCGACCGGCGCCGCGAGTAATACAACGGCGATGCCGAGGGCGAGAGCCAAGACCAATCCGGGGAGCGCCCGACCGACCCGGCGCAGGCCAAGTGTCACAACCACCATCACGTTCCGATCGAAGCCGATCATCACGAGCGATGATCGACGGGACCGGTTGGCGCCGCGCTGGATTTTGGTGATCGGACGGCTGAAGGAAGTTGTCGCTCGCTGCGAGCGTGAGGGGTTTCAAAATTCGCGTTTCGCCTGCTAACGGCGATTTCGCGGCGCGCGAACTTAGTTTTGACACCCGACACGAGCTGGGCGCCGTGGGAGACGGTATCGCCCCACGGCCGCTCTCACTGTGCGTTCGCCGAGACCGTCTCGCCGAAGGCTTTGCAGCTCGGGTGCCCACCGTGTGCGCTCACGGGCACCGCCGCACACCTGCCGAAACGGAGCGAGGCCGCGAGCGCCTGGGCCTTTGACTTTTTCGCTCACCTCCGTTACTGGGTTCGGGAGCCACTTTGTTGGAGTCGACGCGTACTCAGCTGTTGCCGTCGAAGTGGTAGTCGAACGTATACGACGATCCCTCGAACGTTCCATGGCCGCGGAGCGTCGCGAG
>DASWDH010000190.1:0-3515 GCA_036395495.1 Polyangiaceae bacterium | reverse complement strand
GAAGCATCAGCCGGCTCGGGATTCGCTGGAGCGCCCGCGTCGACAGGCCGTGCCGCGGCTGGCGGCGCGGCGTCACGTTCGACGATCGCACCACCGATGTCGACGAAGATTTTCTCGCCAACGCCGAGAGAGACCGGTGGCGCGCCGTCATTTTCGAGGACCGTGCGGCCCACCAGCACTTCGAATTGAGTCGCCTGGTCGGCTGCCGCGGTCACCCGAAGGCGCCCCCCTGGCTCGATTCGCGCCAAACCCAGTGTCGTGTCGAAAGCCAGCGAATCGGGTCCCGACTCGATTTCCGCTTCGCCCGCCTCGACTCCGAGCACGGGCTGCGCGCGCGTCGATGCAGCGCCGAATCGCACCAGGCTCCCGGGGCCGAGCTTGAGACCGCCGCCGCGCGTCAAACCCACGTACGCATCGGACGACGTGCCCGTGCGAACGGCGTCTCCGGGGGCGAAATGCACGCCGATCGGGGCGACCGTCCACTGGTCGCGCTTGGCCGCAAAATCGCGCTCCGCCATGCCGTGCACTTCGCGCAGCTCGGCAATTTGATTCTCACGGGACCGACAACCCATGAAGCCCAGAACGACGACGACCAGAGCCAGAACCGCCTCTCGCTTGAACATCACCGGCGCGTTCGCATATCCAAATCGAGCACGACGACTCCGTTCGCCTCGACATGCACGCGGCGTTGCTGATCCGCGTACCCGGGCGCCTTAACGATAACATCGTAGTCACCGGGCGGCACGTCGAGCTCGAACCTACCACCTTCGCCTACCACGACTTCTTTTCCGATCGGCCCTACGCGCACCGTCGCCTTACTGATCGGCGCGCCGGCGAACGAGCGCACCAGGCCTCGAATCTGGCCGACCGGAAGCACGCGTTGCAGCTGAATTTCGAGATCGAACGTCCCTGTTTTGACTTCCACCGACGTCGATCGTTCGCGGTAGCCTTCGGCCGTGACGTTGATGTCGGTCTTTCCGGCAGGCAAATCACGTTGTTCGAATTTGCCCTGATCGTCGGTCGTCGCCTCGATCCCGCTGCCGGGCGGACCGAACCGCAGTTTCGCGCCGGAAACCGGACGCCCCCCTTCGTCGATGACGCGAAGACGCACGCTGCCCGCGGTGCGCGCCGGTGGAGGCGCTTCCACGACCGGACGCGGCTCGGGTTCGACTGCACCAGCAAGCGGCGGGCGAAAGTTGATCGCGGCAAAGACCGACAGACGGGGCTCCACCGGCACGAGCGGCTCGCCAGGCCCGATCGTCGGCCGCGCGTTCGGGCTCACTTCCAAAAGGAGCTGCAGCTGCAGGGTGCCGCGCTCGTTCGGCGTGTACCGCGCACCCGCGTCGACTCGCATCGGTGATGCCATGGCGGAAACGCCCTTGGATGGGACGCGCAGATCCCACGTCCATTCTCCGAGAGCTTCCCATCGCGGCGCGACGCGGCCGACCACGCCCGCGCCGAGAAGCAAGGCGTTGGTGTCGCTGACCCCTAGGGATAGGCGATCGGCCCGGCTCAATCGGTCTACATCCGGCACCGCCTCTTTCGTTCGATCGAGTCGAAAGCCGAGGCGGCTCGCGAACGTCAACGGCCCCGAAGCGGGAGCGTAGGCAGCGAGCAGCGAAAGCTCGGGCGTGATCGCTTTGAATTCGATCGACGGAGCGTCTCTTCCCGGCACCACCACTTGCGCCTCGGCCCCGAATCGCAAGTCATGAGCCTTCGTTCCCGCGCGAACGAGTAGCCGCGGCTCGCCGATCAATCCTCCGCCGTTGCCCTCGGGCACATTGCGGTGCCAATCGTAGCGCCCGTCGAGCCGGACTCCCACTGCAACGAGATCGTTGGGTCGAAAGCTCGCTGCCAATACGCCGAACAGACGATTGTGTTTGTCGTTCGTCCCCAGCACCGATTCAGTGAACGCGTATCCGGCCCCGCCGGCGAAAGCGGGGCCTTTGCGTATCACCGGACCTGCAACGGGAACGCGCACGACACCCGGAAGCGCGCTCGCGGTATCGCCGATCTCGTACTCTGTCGATTGGGCGAGTGCCGTTTTCGAAACGCAGACGAAATAGAGCGTCCACACCAGCACTCGGAGGATCGGTGGATTTTTCATCCCCAGTCTTTCCTCCGAGGATAGACGACTTACCCGGAATCACACAGCATTGTTCGCGTATCCGGACGTCACACGCCTTGGGCGTCGGCTCCCCAGATGTACTTGTGCATCTGGAGCTGGACCCGGACCGGAAGCTGATCGTCGAGCACCCAACCGACAAGGTCCTTCGGCGAGAGGGAACCAAAAACGCACGATGCGAGTAAACACCCCACCCTGTCTTCGAGGCGATGCTCCCGGATAGCGGTCTTCATCCATTCGTAATCGACGCGGTCGGCCAGCACGAACTTGATTTCGTCGCGGCGCGTCAAGTGGTCGAGGTTCGACCAACGGTTGCGATGGCCTTCTCCCGAACCGGGAGCCTTGAGGTCCATGATCTTGTGCACGCGCGGATCGACGTCGGCAATGCAGGCTTCGCCGCTCGTTTCGAGAAGAACCCGCTTTCCGGCGTCACACAGCTCCCGCAGCAGCGGAATGGCTCCCGGCTGCAGCAGGGGCTCGCCACCCGTCAGCTCCACGAGGGGGGTGCCGAAGTGGAGCGCGCGAGACAGAACGTCCTGCCGCGTCATACGCGTCCCACCGTGAAAGGCGGCCGGCGTATCGCACCAGACGCAGCGGAGGTTACAGCCAGTCAGTCGGACGAACGTGCAGAGCAACCCCGCGAAGGTCGATTCTCCCTGGATACTCGCGTAGATCTCGTGGACGACGAGGGTGTCTTCTTTCACGCGGGTCCGTCCTTTATGGGCGGGCAAAGCACATCGCGCAACTCGGCGCGAAAAGCCGCTCAACCGTAAATGGCAGATTGCCAGTCGTTAGACTAAGTTCTATGGTCCCGCCCGCCGAAAGGGCCGACTTCGGTCGAGACTCCTCATTTTGAAGGGATTTGGTCATGCCAGTAACCGATCGCGTCAAGCAAATTCTCTCGCACTACACCTCCGAAAATCCAGGCACCCTCACGCAGATTGCCCGCCTGCTGAACACCGGCCGGCTCGCCGGCACCGGCAAGCTCGTCATTCTGCCCGTCGATCAGGGTTTCGAGCACGGCCCGGCGCGCAGCTTCGCCCCCAATCCCGACGGCTATGATCCCGATTACCACTTCCAGCTGGCCATCGACGCGGGCTGCAACGCCTACGCGGCTCCCCTCGGTTTTCTCGAGGCGGGGGCCGCCCGATTCGCCGGGCAGATCCCTCTGATTCTGAAGCTCAACAACAGCGACACGCTCGCCAAGATGGACAACCCCCTGTCCGCGATCACCGGCTCGGTGCAGGATGCGCTGAGGCTCGGATGTGTTGCGATCGGTTACACCATCTACCCTGGGTCCGGCGCGCGTAACCGCATGTACGAAGATCTGCGTGAGCTCACCCTCGAGGCAAAGCGCAAGGGTCTGGCGGTCGTGGTGTGGAGCTACCCG
>DASWDH010000189.1:0-2506 GCA_036395495.1 Polyangiaceae bacterium | reverse complement strand
CCCTGGGGGAGGGCCGGAGGCTCCCCTTGCGTGGCGCGGCGGACCGCGTCGGTCAGCGCGTCGGTCGCCACACCGGTCGCCGGCGCGCTTCCGGCGTACCAAACGCCAATGATTGCACCGATCACTCCAGCAATGCCGGCGTAGGCCCCCATGTCCAGCGCCTTGGTCAGGAAGATCACCAGAACCATGAAACCAGTGATGATGACGAGCGCGACGAGGGACCTCGCATTCAGCTGCATGGAATACGCAGGGTAGAAGCCGAGAGGCCATGGGCGCAACTTTAAAGGGACTTCCCGGAGCAGAGTCGTCGCCCCGGGACCCACTCTGCCCGCAGGCGGAATTGAACCTGAAATCCGCGAGGCGGCAGGGCCGAGCGTCGAAACGCAATCCAAGCGTCGTCGATGCTGACGTGGCCGCGCGCTGGCTTCGCCCGCCGAGCGCGACCGTACGCCGCGAGTCCTCGGCTCGTAAATGCTGGAAATCCGAGGCTAGCCGCGGGCTTGCGGTCGCACCGCCTCGTCCGCTTCCGCGGGCGTGGGCAACAGGGTGGGGCCGCCGACCGGAAGCACCACCCGAAACACCGCACCTCCAGTGGCCCCTTTTTCATAGGTGATCCGGCCGCCGTGCTCGTGGACGATCCGCTGCACGATCGCGAGCCCGAGCCCTGTGCCGTTGGGCTTGCTCGTCGCATAGGCTTCGAAGAGGCGCGGAAGCATTTCGTCACTCACGCCGGGGCCCGTGTCAGCGACGACGATCGCCACTCGGTCGGCCCCCGCAGGCCCGATTCGCACGGTGACGCTCGGCTTTCGATCGCCGGTTCGAGCCGCGTCGAGCCCGTTCTGAATGAGATTCGTCAGAACCTGCACGAGCTGGTCGCGGTCGGCCTGGATGCTGGGACACGCGGAACTCTCCAAGATGACCTCGGCTCCGCCAGCTGCATAGAGCGCCACCGTGCTTCGCGCGATCTCTTCGAGCTTGACCGGGGCTGGGTGCGGGGCTGGCAGGCGTGCAAACTCGGTGAACTCGGAGACGATCTTGGCGATGCGGAACACCTCGTCGAGTACCGTGCGGGTCGCTTCGTCGAAGTACTCGTCGAACGCCGGATCCTCGCGCGCCCGCAAGCGGCGCAGCGTTTCGACGGCCGCTCGAATGGGCGCCAGCGGGTTTTTGATTTCGTGGGCGATGCGCCGCGCGATTTCGCGTCGGGCGGCGATGCGCTCGGTGACGGCGAGCCTCTTTCGCAGTTGCACGAGGTCGTCGAGCGCCTTGTTGAATGCGCGCGCGAAGACCTCGAGCTCGCGGCCGCCGCGCGCTTTCACCGGCCGCGGCTCGCCACGCACGACCTCGCCCGCTTGTCGGGCCAGCGCTTCTATCGGACGAGCGATGCTTCGCGCCATCCAGATGGCGGCCACGATGGCAATTGCGACGGTAATGGCCGAAGCGATCGCGATTCGTTGGTCGACCCAAGCTAAATTCTGCTCCAGTTGACGCCGCGAAATCGTCGCCCCGACGGCGAAGTGGGGGAGCTCGGGGATGGGAGCGTCGATGAGCAAGCTCGCCTCGTCGAATTTCGGCGCGAGGGGAGGACTCGAGAGCTTAACCCCGTATGCCTCGCCGATGCGGCTGAGCATCGAATCGATGTAGCGAGTGCCCTGCAAACCGACGGTCTCGGTGCCCAACTTTTTGGAACAGCGGCTGACGAGTGCAGCTTTCATTTGCGGACCCGCCGGGCGAAGCTCGAGCTTCGGTTTTCGGGCCGCGATGTCGTCGGCGAGGCTGCGGTCGACCTTTCCAGTCGCTCCGGGGTCGTGGCCGGCTCCCAAAATCTCCCCGGTACCCGTGAAGAGCAATAGCTCATCGAGGTGCAGCGCCTTCATCTGCTCGCCGACGAGCAGGCTGACGGGAAGCCGGCGCTGGTGGTCGAGCTCGTGGTTTCTGAGGTCGATGAGCGTCTGGTCGATGTCGCCGTCGTGGTCGCATCTGTATGGCAAGAGGTCGCGAATCTGCGATGTCTCCCAGCTGAGCTCTTTCCAGGCGCCCTGCGTCGCCGCCTTCAGCTGGTCGTCGAAACGCTGCTCTTCGGCGCGCCTCCAGGCCTCTCGAGCGCCGTAGCCGACCACTGCTGTCGGTACCAGCGCCAGGAGACAGAACGAAATCAACAAGCGTAGCGCGAGCGTCATGGCACCAAATGAGCTTGTAACGCTTCATGACACAAAGCCCATTCCGAGCGACATGCGATTCGCGAGTGGTGGTAAGAAACGACGCATGACACGGCTCGGCGCACTCGTGGCCTGCTCGGCGATTGTCGTTGCCTGTGGGTCGCGCTCGGGATCTTCGGATGAAACGACGCCCGCGAAGCGCCCGGCGCTGGTCAGCCGGTCGGACGCGGGCGCGCCTACCGAGACCGCGCCGAAGCCGCCCGATTTTCCGAAAACCGCGTCGCTCGATGCGTTTGGCGAAGGAGAGCGAATTGCCGATCTCGCCGCCATCGGCTTCGCCGATCGCA
>DASWDH010000188.1:0-1715 GCA_036395495.1 Polyangiaceae bacterium | reverse complement strand
CTCTACTGCGGTAGCGTCCGCGCTCTAGCGGAAGCAAGCGACAAGCGCGCACCATCGCTCATCAGGGGAGCCCTCGCCTCCGAGGACGCCGGAGGTCTCGCGACGCTCTCGGCCGCCTGCTTTTCGCGCGATCCATCGCTTTCGGCGCCGCTCGCCAAGATTGCCGCCAGCCGCCACCCGCACTTTGCGTTCGGTGCCGAAGTCGCGCGTATGGCCCGGGGCGAATCGAGCGGGGTGCATCTGTTGACGCTCGCACCCAAAATCAAAGAGAGCCACCGCATTGCTCTTTGCGTCGAGCTTTTTTTGCCGCTTACCCGCGGACCGGCACTTCCGTTTCAAATCGGCGGGTCGATCGCCGTGCTGCGGGACGCGGAACGACACCTAGGTCGGTGGCTGGTATTGGCCGAGGTCGCCACGCGCGCGTCCGATCCGGGGCCTCTGAACGAAGCTCGGCGCAAAGCTGTCAACGGACCTCAGAGCTCGCGCGCTGCATGGTCGTTCGTGGCTTGGGCCCTCCAGCCCAGCGCACCACCGCCGACGACGCGGCCGACGGTCGAGCTCATCGCGCGTCTGTCCGATCGGCCGAGCGCGGATCGCGACACCACGTTCTTGTTTCGTTTGGCCGCATTGAAAGCTCCCTGCGCCCGGCCGATGCTCGAAACGCTCGCTAAAGCAACCCCCCTTCCGGACGAGGTCGCCATTCGAGCGGCGATGCATCTTGCTCGCGATCACGGCAAAGGCGAAATGCGAAAGGCCATCGTCGAGCTGGCGTCGAAACGAGATGATTTGCGCGGCGTCGTGGCGGCCGCCCTCTGGGATCTGGGCGAAAGCGAACTCGCCTGCAAGGTGGCCCACGACGCCGAAGCGTCGCGCTCGGTTACCTCGATGACCTGGGGAACTCTGGTGAGTGCGGCGTCGTCGGGAAAGGCCGTCTCGCCGTTGGTTTTGTGCGAACCGACTTTTCGCAGGGTGCAATGGGGATGGGTCGAGTAGCGGTTCTAGCGCTGCTCTCGGCCTCCTCGCTCTTGGCCAGCACGTCGGCGTTCGGCGACGTGGCGGTCGTCGCTCTCGATGCCTGGGGAAAGAACGTGGATCCTCGCCGCTCGAACGCCTCGATCGAGCGCACGCCGCCCGAATCATCGAAGAGCGACCTCAACTCGTCCTCCGATCCCGACGCTCTGCGCTTCGTCCTGGGGGCACGGGATCGAGAGGTGCCCACGTCGGTCGTGATCGTCGCGGCCGACCCCGCCGGGGCCGTCATCGACCGACTGGAGATGCCGCTCTCGGGTACTGCCTGCCCCAGTCCTCTAGGGCCTACCTGCCGCACGACCGCACTCCTCCGTGCGGTTGCCGACGACATCGATCGCAATCATCCCCTCGTCAAAGATCGTTCGATTCGTGCCGAAGTCGGAGGAACGCTTTCGGTGACGGCCGGCGGGCGCATGCTGTCGGCGATTCGCGTGGGCGGCCCGCGCATCACGCCGGTCGGACCTATTTCGAGATTGCGCGGCACTCTACGCTTGCTCATCGTGCGCGACCGTCCCAAGGGACCGTTGCCTTTCGGGGTCGACGAAGCGGGAGCCAAAACGCTCGCTCGCCGGCAGCTCGGTCTCGCCAACGCACTCTGGGGGCAATGTGGCATCACCTTCGGGCCTGATGCCGAAGCCGATATTCGCATCGTCGATCCCCCTCCTACGTACCTTCTCGCGCTAGGA
>DASWDH010000187.1:0-9805 GCA_036395495.1 Polyangiaceae bacterium | reverse complement strand
ACGCCCTCGTGCCGGAGGTGCCTACGGCGGTACCTCGCGATGTGCTCGTCGATCTCTGCCGGCGCGCGGTGACTCTGCCCCCCGACTTTCATGCCAATCCAAAGATCGTCCGCCTCTTCGAGCAGCGGCTGGAGAAGGTCGAGAAAGGGCAGCCCCTCGATTGGGCGATCGGGGAAATGCTCGCCTACGCCTCGCTCGTATCATCGGGCGTTCCGATCCGACTCAGCGGTCAGGACACGCGACGCGGTACCTTCAGCCATCGTCACGCCACCGTTGTCGACGTGAGGAGCGGCGAGCCGTACGTGCCGATCGCCAGCCTGGCGACCGGAAAGGGCCGGTTCGAAGTTTGGGACAGCCCGCTGTCGGAAGCCGGAGCGCTCGGGTTCGAGTATGGCTACAGCCTCGACTATCCCGACGGGCTGGTGATTTGGGAAGCGCAGTTCGGGGACTTCGTCAATGCCGGTCAAGTCATCATCGATCAATTCATCATCTCCGGCGAAGACAAGTGGCACCGCTTGAACGGCCTGGTGCTCTATCTCCCGCACGCCTACGAGGGACAGGGACCGGAACATTCGAGCGCGCGCCTCGAACGGTTCATGCAGCAGGCAGCCGAAGACAATATCCAGGTCTGCAACCTGACCACCTCGGCGCAGCTGTTTCACGTGCTCCGGCGGCAAGTGCTGCGCCCGTGGCGCAAGCCGCTCATCATCATGACGCCGAAGGGGCTTTTGCGCCTGCCGACGTCGACCATCGACGAGCTCGCCACCGGATCGTTCCAGCGGGTCATTCCAGACAGCTCCGGCGTCGATCCTTCCGACGTGCGGCGAATTTTGCTCTGCTCGGGCAAAGTTTATTACGATCTGGAGAAGAAGCGAAAAGAGCTGGCGGCGAACGACGTCGCCATCGTTCGCCTCGAGCAGATCTATCCGCTGTCCGACGTTCTCCCGAAAACGCTCGCAGCGTACAGAGACGGAACGCCGCTGGTTTGGGTCCAGGACGAGCCGTGGAATATGGGGGGATGGTATTCGATGAACGCTCGGATGCCCGCCCTACTCGAGCGGCGATTTCCGCTCTCCTGCGTGTCACGCGCGGAGAGCGCGAGCCCCGCCACCGGTTCGCACGCGAGCCACGAGCTCGAGCAAAAGATGCTTCTCGATGCCGCATTCAAACGCTGACCGTTCTCGGCACGCCTAGGTCACTGTTTGGAGCAAGCGTATTCGCCGAAGAAAATGGCGGAACGGGCACAACGTACGCTGACCGGACCGGGTTTCGACCGAAAGTCGAAGGTCTGTGCGAACGGCGTGCGATCCATGCGCGCGAGATCGCAAGCGGCGCCGGCGGCGCATCCGGTCTCTTTCGCCCTGGCAAGCACTTCGCCGTTGTCGGCGAACACGTTCACCATGGCAGCCAGCGAGACGGCGATGCAGGCGATAGCGAGAAACAGGCGAAGATACCCCTTATACCCAGCCATGGTCACCCTTGGTCGATTCTATCATCGACCCCACGGTAGGCGAAGGGCCACCCGCGCGCGATGAACGATCATGTTAGGGCCCGTTCCTCGTCGGCCGAAAAGCCGACGAGCACCGGCTCGTGTACGAGCGACACTCCGAAGCGCGAGTGGACCGCGTCCCTTACCTTGCGCGCGAAATCGAAAATCTGTGCCGCTGTCGCGCCGCCCCGATTGACGATCGCCAGCGCATGGCGGGTCGAAATGCCGACCGGCCCGTCGGATGTGCCTTTGGCGAAGCCGGTGTGCTCGATGAGCCACGCTGCCGAAAGCTTCACCCCGCTCTCGGCAGCAAAGCGCGGCATGCGACGCGTCTCTCCCTCTCTCTGCGCTTTCTCCTCGATGGCGTCGGCCATGCGTTCGGTCACCAAAGGGTTCACGAAAAAGGAGCCGGCGCTGTTTCGATTGGGATCGCCCGCCTCGATGACCATCGACTTCGAGCGCCGGATCGCCAGGACTCCCTCCCGCACTGCGAGCAGCGAGAGGGGGTCGGTTCCCCGAGCGGCAAGCTCGCGCGCGAGCTCCGGGTAGCGCAGCACGGGTACCCCGTCTCGCAAAAGTGACAAGGTGATGCCGAGAACGACGTAGCTGCCTTTCCACTCGTGTTTGAAGATGCTGCTGCGGTAGGTGAAGCGGCAGGCCGCGTTGTCGAAAACTTCGGTGCCGTAAGTCGCTCGATGCATCGTCCGCACCGAAACGATCCTTTCGCCGATCTCCTGGCCATAAGCACCGACGTTCTGGATCGGCGTCGCGCCGACGTATCCAGGGATGCCGGACAAGCACTCGATGCCGCCATAGCCCGCGCGCGCGCAGCGTTCCACCAGCGGGTCGAGCTCTTCGCCGGCACCGATTTCGAGCCATACATGCCCGGGCGCTTCCGAGCTCGATCCGGCCACTTCTTTCACGCCCCCGATTCGAACACGCAGAACGAGCCCGTCGAAGCCCCGGTCGCTGACGAGAACGTTGCTCCCGCCGCCGATCACCGCCGTTGACAGACCCTGCGACGAAGCCCACGCGAGCCCCTGATGGGCGGTCTCTTCGTCCGCTGCATCGAGAAAGAACCTGGCAGGTCCACCAACGCCGAGGGTCGTCAGCGCGGCGAGCGGGACGTTTTCGCGTATCAGGTTTCGAACACTCAATGATCGGCCGAGCCAACGGCCGCCGAGTCGAGCGGAGTGGGCGGCATCCCGAGCAAACGCTCGGCGTTCAGATGGTAGATCTTCTCGAGGACGTCAGCCGGCAAATCGATTCCGTCGATTTTCCACGGCCCCTGGATGGGTGTCGGATGCGCAAACCCCTTGTGCGACGTCTCGAAAAACTCCCAGCTCGAGCGAAAGAACTGCTCGACGTCCGCTTGCGAGTGTCCCCGCGGATCGCCGGCGCCGAGCACGAGCGTGCCCGGGCCCATCTGGATATCGGTGCCGAACAGAACGCGATCCGGGTGCGCGAGGATGGCCTTGCGCACTTCACCAGGCCGCCTGCCGAGCTCTGGCACGCGCGCAGCCGTGTCGACGTACAAATTGGGATAGTCATCGAGCATCCGCCCCACCCGATTGGGTTCTTCCGGCGCGTTGCCGAAATGCACGCCGATGATCGTCGTTTTCGAGGACCGCCTCACTCTTCGCTCGAACTCGCCATAGAGCGCCTCCCAGCTCGGAAATTTGGTGCGGTCGGCAAAGCTCCACACCGGATGCAGCTTGAGCTCTTCCATGCGCTCGTTGCTGGGACCCATCGGCTCGAAGAACGCCTTCGGATCGCCGGTGTGAATCGCGAGCGGGAGTTGTAACCTCGCCATGGCATCGAAGAGCGGGTCGAGGACCGGGTCGTCCACGGGGACCCGCCGTCCGTCGGGGAACTCCACACCCAGGCCGAGGTTTTTCGCGATCTTGACGCCGCGAGCTCCGAGCGTTTTGGCGCGCTCGAGCTGCGCGACTTCTCGCTCCGCCCACCCCGGGGTACCGATCCCATCGAAGTCCACGTTCGCGAATACAACGTAAAACCCACCGGAGGCGCGCGCCGCCGCCAGCGTTTCCTCGAGACCGGCTTCGGGGCCCCCTCCCGAAAGGTTCACCGCTCGCCCGATACCCTGCGCCTGCAGCAAAAGCCGCGCGGGACCCGCCGCGGCATTTTCGACATGCGTATGGATGTCGAACTTGGGAACGCGTCGCGGCGACCAGGCCCCGGCGCTGGCGCCGGGCGAGGCGCCGGTCTTCGTTTCCCGCTCTTCACCGCAACGCGGAACGAGCACTGCCAGAACACCCCCCACGGCGAAAATCGCCAGACCCAAGAGTGTCTGCACCTTCGTCATGGGACGTAGAATACAGAAATGGCTCGACTAATGGAGAACGGCACCCGCGCGGCCCAGGCGGTCGAGCAACTCGGCGATTTCGAGCTGGTCGACCTCGTTCACCGCAACGTAGCGCATCGCCTGAAGGCGCCCATGGGTCCAGACCGGACGAGCCAGAGCATGGATGCGCCTTCCTTCGCCGTCGAGAAGAGGGAGTTCGAGCCAGTAAAAGAGCCGCGAGCGGCGCGACGACAAACTCTTGGTGCGCTGGACGACCAAGCCCCGGGCGGAGATGTCGACCACCCGACATTCGTGGGGAAAGCCGTCGACGTGCTGAATCACCGGCAAATCTACCTGCCCCCGCAGGCCCAAGCGACGTTCCATTTACATTCCTCCGAAACTAGCCACGAAGGTGTTTCTTTGCGGCAGGCGAATCGTGACCGGCCGCCCGCGAAGGGGCCAACTTAGCCGTACAAATAACAGTGCTTCCCCCCCCCGAAAAGCGATCAGCCGCACCTTGCCCCAGGCAAACACCTCTGACCAGGGGCGCAAGTCACGCCATTGCAGACGCACTGACCAGCCGAGCAGGTGCCCCCGGAACCGTTATTGCACTGGCCGTCCGCGTTGCACTCGCATCGACCGTTCGCGCAGAAAAAGCCGTTGGGACAGGCGCGCCCGCAAGCGCCGCAGCTGCCCGGGTCCGACTGCAGATCTTTGCAGCCCGACGGCGTCTGGCAGCAGGTTTGATTGGACCCGCAAGCCGAGCCGCCATTGCAAGCGCACACGTCGGGGCCCATCGTGGCGGCCTGGCACGTTTCACCGGGCCGGCAGGTCGTGGGACCGCAGAGGCACCGTCCCGTGGTCACGTTACATCCGCCTCCTCCCATGGCGGAGCGGCAGCCCATGTTGTCGGTGCAACCGCACTGGCCGGGGACACCCCCCGAGCCGCAGGTGAGGCCCGAACCCTGGACGGTACAATCGTTGCCGCAACCCCCGCAGTTCGCATTGTCGTTGCCGACCGCACGCTCGCAGCCATCGTCGGCGCCGCTCAGCGGTCGCAGACAGTTGGCGAAGCCGAGCTCGCAGCTCGAGGCGCAAATGCCACCCACGCACTCTTTCGACAGCACGTGTGCGCCCGAGCACACGCGGCCGCAGGCGCCGCAGTTTTCGACATCACTGACCAGCAGCGCTTCGCAACCGTTGGCAACGACGCCGTCGCAGTTCTCGAAGCCGGCACCGCAAACGCCGATCGCACACAGGCCTCCCGGTCCGCAAATGGCCGTCGCGTGGGGAAGACCACAGGGCGAGCAAGAGGAGCCCGCGCAACCGGTCGCGGGATCATCGAGCGCGACGCACTGGCTGCCGCACGGCTTCTTGCCGGGCCCACAGCCAGCTTCGACATCGGCCCCGCCATCGCGCGCGTCGGGAGCCCCGTCGGCCATCGAACCGTCGCGATCGGCGGCACCGTCGGTGATGACGGAGCCCTCGTGATCCAGAGAAGCGTCGGCATCCGCCGCGTCAGCTGACGCTTCCGCCTCGCGACGCGAATCGGTGGGGGCGTCGCTCACGTCGGCGCTGGTGTCGCGAACGACGTCGGCGCTTCGGTCTGCCGCGGCATCGGAGCCGGCTCTCCCGGCGTCCGCCGACCGGTCACGAGCTGCATCCGACGGCGGAGGCGCGCCATAGTCGAACTGGTCATAGTCATTGGTGCAGCTCACGAGAAAGCAGGCCACTACGAACGCGCGCACCGCACGAGAGCGCCTTCTCAAAACACGCCTCGCATTTGAAGCGAGCGGAGGCCCACCGAGACATCGGTCACCGCGACCCCTGCCGGACGACGAGCGAGCTCGTCGGGCTTATCGGTGCCGCCAGCAGTGGTCAGAAGGATGAAGCCCAACGTTCCCCCCACGACGCCAACCGCGAGGCCGACGTTCGCGATCACCTGCGCACGCCGCCCCTTATCCACGTCATCGGTTCGATCGATCGGGCAATGTCCATTGGAACAGCTCGACTGCAGATCATTGAACGTCGATTGGTTGATCGCTCCGAAAACCGCGAAGGTGACGAAGCCGGCGGCGCCTACGCCGAGTGAAACATAGCCCCAGGTGCGATCCGGCGCCGGCCCGCGCGGCCGTGCCGGTTGACGCGGAATATCGGGAACGCCATCGGCCGACTTCTTGTCGGGGAGTGGGCTCGGCACGCCGGCAACGTCCCGGGGCGGTGTGCTGAAATCGAAACTCACCGTGAGCTCTCCCCCCGGAACGGCCGCGAGTTCCTGCCGTTGCTCGGACCGGCCGGTGGCAATCGCCAGCGCGACCAGCGCTCCCGAGGTGACCGGCACCGGCTTGCCCCACTGCTCGCGCTCGATCGGGCGTCCACCGATCACGATGCGCAAGTCGTCGGGGGGATTCTTCACTTGAACGGTGATGATGGTCAGGCGCGCGCGCAGCTTGGCTCGTTCGGCCCTCGAAGCTTCGGCGGCGGAGCGGTAGCGGGCTTCGCGCTGAGCCGCCTCTTCCGCCTCGGTAACGACCTTGCCATACTCGGCATAGGCTTCGACGAGGTCTCCCCGATCGCGCAGCGTGCGCGCAATCATCAGATGCGAGTTCGGGCTCGGAACCATGTCGTACGAGGCACGAAAAGCCGCCAGTGCCTCGACCATCCGCCCCGCCTTGTAGTGATCGACTCCCTGCGAGTAGACCTTTTGCGCCACGGTTCTCGATTTGTCGCTCGTAGCCGGGGGCGCAGCAGCAAGACCCTGGTGACAGCAGAACCCAATGAGGAGCGCGAGGGGAAATCCGCGCCGTCGTCGCATATGAGACAACGTATCACGAGGTTCGCGGTCGGCGCTAAATCGCCGGCGGAATATCGGAGTCAACGGCCTTCACGGGGGCCGGTTTGCTCGGCTTGGGAGCAGCCGCGGGAGATTTGGGACGGTGTGCTGTAGGTGCACCGCCGATCGCGGAAGAGACGGGGAAGTCTGGCTCCGCCACGAGCGGATGTGGCGCCGTCATCGCCGGTTCGGGCGCTTCGGCGGCTGGATCTTGCTTGACAACAGTAGGCTCGGCCGGAAGCGCCGAGGGGCCGGGCGTGGGAGCGGCCGTGCCGCCGCTGCCGAGGCTGACTTCCGGCGGAGAGGGCGCCGCGGTGGATCGCCGCGCTGGCCCGCTCACGAGCACGAAGACCAGGGTGCCCAATATCGCCCCGAAGGCGACGTAGTAGACCCAGCCCACCGGGTTCTGCTCGGAGACGTCGATTCGCGGCTGAGACGGTGCCCGCGGTGGCGTCCGTCCGGACAACCGACGGTTCTGAGCAGGAGACACTGTCACCGGTAGCGGGGCGAGCATGCGCGGCTCGGAACGGGCGAGGCGCGGCGTTGCCGGCGGCAAGGATTCGGGAAAACGATCGGAAAGAGGCGACCCGCGTCCGCGGGGTGAAGTGGGCGCCGACGAAGGAGGCGGAAAGACGAGGCCTACCGGTGTTTTCATTGCCGCGAGCTGCCGCAACTGCGATGCCGCGCCGGCGACGCGCAGCGAGCCCTCTGATGGAGCCCGAGCGGCCTGCGCGATCGCCTTCTCGATCTCTTCGCGCCGCCTCTCGATCATCGGGCCGACGAGCTCGTCGACCACGGCGCCCAACTCTTCGTTCGTAGCCAAGCGAACGCCGGGGGCGCGCTGAATGGCGTCGCCCAGCAAAGCTGCGTTCGCGAACCGGTGCGCGGGTGCTTTCTCGAGCGCCATGTTCACGAGAGCCAAGAGCGCGATCGGTATGTGTCGATCGCCGCCGGTCTCGAGAGGCGGAACCGGTTCGTTCAAGATGCGCTCGACCACGGCAACATCGCTGTCGGCATCGAACAATCTTCGACCTCGCAAGGCCTCCCACAAGAGAACGCCGATTGCGAATACGTCGGTGGTCGGTCCTATCGGCACCGCGTTCACGCCGCTTCTGAGTTGCTCGGGCGCCTTGTAAGCGAGCCGGCGGTTCCGCTGACCGATCGCGCCGACACGGCTGGTGACCGAAGACAGTCCGGAATGGATCAGTCGCACGTCGCCGCGATAACCGATGGTAATATTGGTGGGCGTGACGTCGCCATGCACGATCGGCCGCGATCCAGCAGCGTTGGCGCCGCTCGCATGCAGCGCCGAAAGACCGGCAATCACATCGAGAATGATGCGCAACGTGACCGGCAGCGGAATCTCGTAGTTGGCCGCCGACGCAGCTCGCAGGAGCTCGTCGAACCTCACGCCGAGCGTGAATTCGGTCGCGCCGTAGAGATCGCCTTCCACGACGAGGGTGTCGGTGGGATGGATGAGATTCGCATGACGCACCCGCCCGGCCGCCCGCGCTTCGGCGAGGAACGCAGCTTTGACTTCGATCTCCCGCGCCAGCGTTCGCTCGACCCTCGCAAGCTCGACGATGGGGGGTCCTGCGTTCGGGCCCCGCACTTTCGCCACCATGAGCGATACGAAGCCTTCGTCCTGCAGCTCGAGCAGGATGTCGTACCGGCCCACGCGAGGCAATGCCCCAGTCATCTCACGACTCAGAGGCATGCAAATCGTCCATCGAGAGTCGTCGCAAACATCAAAGTACTACTTTCGCTCAATCGGCCTTGTTAGCGCTATCGCCATCAGGCGGCTAGGGGACCAAATCATGAGAATGATCGCTTGGACAACAAAAGTCTCGGCCACCTTCTCTTACACGAGCGCCAACGTCGGTTCTTGACGGCGTCCAGCGGCCGCTGTGGCAGATAAGCTCCATCCTCGTCGATTTTCTTATGTTACTCGGCGCGGCCTGCGGCCCGCCTGCGTTTGCGTTACTCGGCGCGGGCCTGCGGCCCGCCTGCGTTTGCGTTACTCGGCGCGGGCCTTCGGCCCCGCCTGCGTTTGCGTTACTCGGCGCGGCCTGCGGCCCGCCTGCGTTTGTGTTACTCGGCGCGGGCCTTCGGCCCCGCCTGCGGGATGGACGAACCAGGGCTACGCGCTCTTCAGTTCCTCGAGCAGCGCCTTCGCCGCTTCGAGGTTGGGGTCCTCCATGACCGCTTTTTGCGCCAAGAGCCGCGCTTTTCGTAGGTCCCCGACGTCCTTGGCCATCTGGGCGAGGTAATAATAGGAAAGCCCCTTGGCGGTCGGCGAGGCGCCGTCCGTCGATCCCGGCACGGCAGCCTTCATGAAGGTGACGGCGCGAAAAGCGCGCGAGGCGAGTTCTTGCTGGTCGAGGTCCTTTGCCATCAGGCCAAGCTCGAGAGCCGTCTCGCCGTTGTGAAGATCCATCTCGAATGCCTTGGTCAGCGATTCGAGAGCCGCGACGACTTCTCCGTCTTTCAAGTGGATGCGCGAGATTTCCCGATGCATTGCCGACAATTGTTTCGAACGCCGCCCCTTGCGCTGGCCGAGCGTCGTCTGCAGCAAGGTGACCGCGTCGCCCGTTCGGTTCTGTGCCGCATAGGCGCGACTGAGAAGCAGGACACCCTCGTCGTCCTCGGGGCGAAGCGTCCTCGCCTGCTCGAGCACCTGAGCGGCTTGAACGGGGTCGCCCTCCTGCCCGAGCAAGAAACGAGCTGCCGTCAGTAAAAGTCCGAAACGCCCGGAGACGTCGCTCTCCTTGGCGGCGTCCTCGAGAATGAGTTGCGCCAGCGCCCCGTGGGCACCCGTCTTTTCGTACACTTCGTGCAGTCGCATGCGCACGGCCATGCTCGCGGGACAAGCCTTGAGCGCTCTCTCTAGGCCGCTTCGGGCATCGGCCAAACGATCGCCCTGCTCGCACGCATCGGCGAGCTTCAAGGCGACTTCGACGAGCGCGTCCCCTTCTTCCAGCGGGAGCAGCCTCCGGTAGATGGCGCTGGCGGCGTCCCATCGGTTCTCGTGGTACTCGAGCCGCGCGAGAGCGGCGAGGGCCACCTTGTCTTTGCCGTTCCTTTTCAGCAGCTCGGTCAAATAGGTGCGTGCGGCGTCGGCAAAGCCGATCTCTCCGAGCACCTCCGCGAGCCGCAACTTGATCGCGTGATCCGCCGG
>DASWDH010000186.1:0-3571 GCA_036395495.1 Polyangiaceae bacterium | reverse complement strand
GCACACCCTCGCCACGTTGGTGACCATCGGACACTCGGCGTCTTGAGTGCATTCGACGCACCTGCCCCCCACGCACGAAAAGCCCGCACCCAGTAGCTTACAGGTGTCGGAGGTTACCGCCGTGGCCGGCATACACGCTTGCGCGCACTTGCCGCTTTCGCATGTGAACCTGGAGCCGTCGCACAGGCACTGAGTTTGGTACGTCTGGCAGTCGAAGGTGATCCCCCCCTCGCACTGCTGCAGCAGAAAAGGACAGCTCGGGGGAGGCGTGGGGCAACAGTCGATGGGCTCGTGACAGGAGGAGAGAACGCACTGCTTTCCCGTCGGTGTCAGGCTGTAGCTGCCGACGGAGCAGGTGTTTCTCACGCAAACGAGCCCCGGTTCGCAGTCGCCGCTCGACTGACACGACTCACCGCGCTGGCTGACTCGCCCGTCGCCCGTTTTGTCCGATCCACACGCTAAGAACAGCACCCCGGCCAGCGACATCGCCGCCAATGTTCCGCTCGCAAGATATTTCATCTTCACCGTCTCCCGCCCGCGGCCCTCTTCGGGTCGAAGGCCACGTATGTACAAGAATCGTGGGATACTAGGACCTCCAGCGAAAGATTTGCAAGCGGATCCACTTAACGGCCGGCAACGCGTCATGAGCTGCCCCCCCGACACGGCTCCGGGTGCATGGCTCCCGCGGTCTCGGGCGATCATCGTGCGACAGAGTACGGCGGCGGCCGTCAAGGGGTGAGGGGTTCGATCACCCACCGACCGATCTTGGCTGCCCATGGCAACTCAAAGTAGCGCCTCGCCTTCGCCGTACGAGCGCGGTCGGCTGTTCTGGCCGGGGGTGAGGCTCGCCGAGGCGGTATTTGCGCGGCGTGTGGCGGAGCTCGGCGTGCGGCCCGAAGATCTCGCAGCGCGACCGGGCGACCTTTACCTCGCCTGGGCCTGCGCCGAAAGAGATGCTTCTGCGCTGGCGCACTTCGACCGCACGTTCCTCCCCCTCGTCCCAAGGTACGTCCGCTGCCTCAATCTGAATGACGACAAACTCGACGAGTTGCGGCAAGAATTACGCATTCGTCTGCTCGTGGGCGAAACACCGCGCATCGGGCAATACAGCGGTTGTGGCCCGTTGGGAGCATGGGTCCGGACCAGCGCCATCCGCGTGGGGCTGCGTTTCGCGGCCCCGACCAAGAGCCAGAGCGCCGACCTCGATGCTCTGGGAGCCCTGATGGGGGACGGCGTGAACCCCGAGCTCTTGGCCATCCGCAAGCGCTACGGCGGCACGTTCCAGCGCGCGCTCGAGCGAAGTTTCCACGCCCTCGACGCGCGTGACAAGACGCTTCTGCGGCTCTCGTTCGTCGATAGCCTCGGCATCGATGCAATCGGCCGAATCTACCGTGTGCACCGGGCGACCGCCGCGCGCTGGCTGGTCCTCATTCGCCGGCAGGTCCTCGTGAATTTGCAACGGGAGTGCTCGATCGAGCTTACAACCACCGGCTCCGAGTGGCAGAGCATGCTTCGGATCATGAAGCAAGATCTCGAGCTGAACTTGCAGCACGTGCTTCGCGAAGTCGATGGCAGCGGTGGAAGCCGGTCGCGCCGCCTCCCATCCGAACAATCGTAAGAATACGGTCGGACGTTGGCCGCAGCGGTTCCATGACTCGGCGCGGCCTTCGGCCCGCCTGCGGGTCCATGTCTCGGCGCGGCCCTCGGCCCGCCTGCGGGTCCACGTGCGGCTGCACGGCCATCGCAAACTCTACGAAAGCGGTTACGGACCGCGGGCGCTCGAGCGATGGGCTCTGCGCGTGCAGGTATGGGGCGAGGGACGCGAGCTCGAGAGCGCCGTTCTCGCGGCACCCGGCGCTCCGGCCACGCGCGCGCTCCGTCGCGACGTTTACGTGTACTTCGACAATGACGCCAAGGTTCGAGCTCCCTTCGATGCCATCGCGCTGCGTGCCCTCGTGCGCCACGAACGGGTTCCCCGGCTGCCCGCGAGGCTCGCCGGCGCCGGCGAAAGAGCGCGAGTGAGTTGGCCCGCGGGGCGCGGACGGCTCGGGCGCCCCGCGTAGTCGTGGCGCCGGCGAGAACCGGAGGTATGCTGGGCACGATGAGCTTTTCTGTCGTTCCGTGCTGCTGAGCCCATGCCTGGAGTTTGCCTCAGATTCGTGCGGCTCGCGTGTCTTGCCTGCGCGCTTTGCGCCTGCAACCAGCTCGCCGGCATCGAGAACCCCGAACATTGGGACGCGAGTCGAGTCTCCGACGGCGCGCCGGCTTCCGATGCCCCGCATGCCATGTCCGACGCGGGCAGCAGGTGCGAAGTGGCTGCCCCCAAGGCGGCGCGCGTGGTGGGTGTTCGCACCCTCGGCGTCCAGACCCAACCGCCCGCCGTGCTGCAGCGCAACGTCACCGCCTCGCTCGCTCTCGGTAGCAGGGCAGTATGGGCATTCGGCGGCGCGCTTCTCGGCGTCACGTCGGCCGATGGCGTGAGGTTCTTGTCGTCGACTGCAGCCGAGAGCACGCTCGGAGATCCGGTGCACCTTCTCGAGTCGCTCGACTCGTTGTCGGTGCCGAAACCATTGATTCCACTCACCGCCGAGGAGACCGCCTTCAATACTGGCGATAGCGGCGACGCTCAAATTTGGATCCTACCTCAAAGCATCACCGCCGCGAGCAGCGGAACGGATGCGATCGTCTTCTATGGCAAATATTTGGTCCGCCCCGACCTCAACTGGACGCGGATCGCCGGCGGGATCGCCCGTCTGCGCGACGGCGCCATCACCGCGACCCGCGATGCGCAGTACCTGTTTAATGCGCCCGAACCGCTCTTTTTGTTGGGGGGCATCGTGTTCGACGATTATCTCCATCTCTATGCTTGCAACGGTTCCAACGGTTGCACAGTCGCCCGCGCTCCGCTCGCCACCATCGACCGTCACGACGCATGGTCGACCTTTTCCGATTCGGATTCCGGTTCGAAATGGATCTCCGACTTGGCAGGCGGTAGCGTCGTGCTCGAGAACGTGGGCGGCGCAATATCGGTCTCGCAGAATGCCCATCTCGGAAGTTTGCTCGCGGTCTACAGCGAACCTTTCAGTTCCCGGATTGTCGTTCGGACGGCGCCGCGGCCCGAGGGGCCTTGGACCGCGCCTGAGCTCGCGTTCGACTCGCATGAGTCGGGAGACTTCGGAGCCGTCGAGCATGCAGCGTTCTCCAAAAACTGCGGCGAGCTCCTGCTCATCAGCTATTCGCACCCCGTGAGCGCTTACGCGGGAAGCGTCCAGTTGGTCGAGGCCACGCTCGAGTAGGCAGGGCGGCCCGGTCGCGTCACCTACACCGTCGTCAGCCTTGTGGGTGGGGCGCCTTTGCCCTAGCCTCGCGATCAGGCAATCGGCCTAGATACGAGCGCCTAGTGTGCAGGCGATGATGGGATCACTTGCGTCGGCGCCATCAACTAGCACTACTGCCGCAGATTTTCGCTACCAGATCGATCATCGGAGCGGCCATAGGCCCACTTAAACTGACCGAACAGGCGAATTTCTCGGTGTTGCGGAGCGAGGCTGGCCAGGGCGTCGCGGCTCGT
>DASWDH010000185.1:0-1872 GCA_036395495.1 Polyangiaceae bacterium | reverse complement strand
GGCCGTACCAACTGCAGGCCGCCATCGCAGCCTGTCACGCGAGAGCGCTCACACCCGACGAGACCGATTGGGCCCGCATCGCTGCGCTCTATGGAGAGCTTGCCCGGCTCACCCCGACGCCGGTCATCGAGCTCAATCGCGCGATGGCCGTCTCGATGGTGAATGGGCCAGCGGCCGGCCTCGAGCTGATCGACGCGCTGATGGACCAGCCGCTCCTTCGGGACTACCACCTCTTGCCGAGCGCCCGCGCCGACCTTCTGGCCAAGCTCGGACGGAAGCAAGAGGCGCGCGAAGAATACGAGCGCGCCGCTTCCCTAGCGCGGAACGCGCGCCAGCGCGCGCGCCTGCTCGAACTCGCCGCCCACTGCGCCCGCACGACACCCTGAAAAAAGCCGGCGGTCGTGTCGATTTCGGTGTGGCTCGTTTGACGTCTCCATGAACCCCGAAAGGAGACCGTCATGGAAGCCATTCTCACGCATCCCGTCGAAGACAATAACGCCCGTCCGACTTCGAACAAGCGCCGCTGGGCCGGCGTCATCATGAGCGCCCTTGCCGTCGCTTTCCTGCTATTCGACGGCGTCATCAAGCTCGTGAAAATCCAGCCAGTCGTAGAGGCCACTCAGCGCCTCGGCTACCCGGAAGCCACCGCTCGCCCCCTCGGCGTCTTCTTGCTCGCATGCGTTGCCCTGTACCTCGTCCGGCGCACGGCGGTCCTCGGCGCCGTACTGGTTACCGCATTCCTGGGAGGGGCGATCTCCGCGCACGTGCGGGTAGAGGACCCGCTTTTCAGCCATACGCTCTTCCCGGTCTACGTCGCCGCACTCATCTGGGGCGGCCTCTATCTGCGCGACTCCCGGGTGCGGGCGCTCGCACCGTGGCGCGAGTGAGAGTGCTTCAACGAGCGCCGAATGCGTAGTAAATTGCGGACACCTGCCAGGAGCCGTCGGGCAGTATCGTCGACACATCGAACGTGAACGTGTGCGGGCCGGGGACTTCGAGGGGGGCGATGTCTTTCCACGCGAAGGGAGGTGTCATGCTTCCGGGGCACCAATTCGCGCGCGGCGCTCGCACGCTGTTCATGTTGCCGCAGGGATTCTCGAGACAATAGTCGATGCCGCCAGCCATCGGGCCGTAATGGGCCGGCGTGCACAGTGCGTCGCACTCCCGCCAAGGGTCGACGGTTTTCACCATGGCGCGGTCGACGTAGACGTGCTGGATGCGCCGGCAAAACTCTTCGGCGGGGCCGATGCACCCGATGCCGATCCTCCCCTGGCCGTGCCCGCTCGTTCGATATTCGAGCCGCGCGCTTTGGGTCCCGGAAGGGACGGTGAAGGGTACCGTCGGTGCGAGAACTCCGCTTGGCAGCTCGCCCGCGTAAAGGGGTATGACGGCGAGCACCTCGTGCGGAGCAGGGCCGCGCGCGATGTGGATCGTGACGCTGATCGTCCAGCCGTTGTTCGACCCGGTGACCTGGCCCGCCATGTCCGACCACGAGAGAAGGTGGGCTCGGAGGTGGTGTTTGCCGGGAAGGCCATTGGCAAAGTCGGTGATGTCCGTTTCGAGATGCTCGGGGCCGCCGAACGGGGTGATCGCGTGAACGAGCTCGTAAGGGGGCGGCCCGGCCACCATCTGCACGATCGGCGCGTCGCTATTCCCGGCGTCGTCCACGTCGATTGGAGCGTCGGACGAACCGTCTTTTTCGCCGGCGTCGCTCTCCACGGCGAGAGGATTGTCGATGAAGACATTCAAGTTTCGGTCGAAGGCATCGCAATCCGCGGGCCAGCTCTGCTGCGGCGGCGGAGGGTTCGCCTTCCACTTGTCGAAGGGATAACAGGTCGATTCGAGATCGACGACGAGCGTGACCCTCTGAAA
>DASWDH010000184.1:0-4240 GCA_036395495.1 Polyangiaceae bacterium | reverse complement strand
CACTCGCCCCCGCTTCCTTGTTACTCTTTGGGCCCGCCGGCCGCGATGGCCTGGCCCGCTAAAAGAAGGTGACTCTCGTGCGCCCTCCCTTTTCGCACGGAGGTAGCCCGCCCGGTCGAGGGCCGCCCCAAGCCTCGCCTGCGGATCCTTGGACGATCGGATCGGTGGTTGCCGGTCACGTCCTACTCGAAGTCCTTGCTCGAGGAGGATTCAGCGACGTCTGGAAGGCGGAGCACATCTCCACCCAGCAAAAGCGGGCCGTCAAAGTCATGCACGCGCGCCTCGTGGGCATCAAGGGTCTCGCGCAACGAATGCGCTACGAGGCCATCATCGTGAGTCGCATCCGACATCCCAACCACGTCGTCATCCACGATGCAGATGTCATCGATGGCCGTGCGTTCATCGCCATGGAGCTTTTGGAGGGTCGCGATGGCAAGGGCTTGGAAGCGGCCGAAGGGCCACTCCCTCCCGAGCGCGTCCTCTGGATCGCGAGCGAGGTCGCCGATGCTCTCATCGCCGCACACCGCCTCGGCATCATTCATCGCGATCTCAAGCCCGAAAACATCTTCGTTACGTTCGACCGCCGCGTCGTCGTCATCGATTTTGGGACGGCCAAATGGCGCGATGACATCGGCCCGAGGCTGACGGAGGAAGGCAAGACGTTGGGGACGATACCGTACATGTCCCCGGAGCACCGCGCCGGCCAGGAAGTGGATGAGCGAACGGATCTCTATGCTTTGGGCATGATCATGATCGAGCTTCTCCTTGGCCGACATCCGGTGGCCATGGGCCCTTACCATTGGCCCGACAGAAAGCGCGTGCTCGAGTACATGGAGACGTTCTCCCCGGAGGCGGTGCGAGGGCTGCTCGCCCACTTGCCTCCTTATGTTTGGGCGATCATCGAGAAGGCGACGCAGCCGGATCGCGAAGCGCGTTACCCTGACATGGAAGAGATGAGGGACGCCATCGACGCCGCGGGCAAGCGTCTGCAAGACGAGCTTGCCCTCTCACGCGCGACGCAGGCGCTCACGGGAGGCGACAGCGGCATCATTCCGGCCGTTGTCGCTCCGGAATCCTTGCGAACGCGGTCTCGTGATGACGTGGCCGTCCTTCGTGAACGGCTATCGCGCGCTGTCGTTCGTCCCTTGGTCGACATAGCCCCCATCGGCGGTTCGGTGGAACCCAAGAGCCTGCCTCGACAGGAACACGCCAGGCCGGCTCTCGCAAAACCAGAGGCCCCGGACTCGTCGGATGCAGTGCCAGCACCTGCTCGGCAACCCGTCTCGCATCAGGCCGAGGCGGATACGATCTTTCGCGAGGCGGTGAGCGCCCGGCACTTCGAGGCACCGGACGCCGAGCACTCCGGCGCGCGTCAGTTGGGCCGGGCTCAAGGCGTGCGTCCGCGGGGAGCGGACCCCGTCCAAGTTGCGCGCTGGAACGGTTCGCCGGCTGATCGAGCTCAAGAGCCGCCCACGCAGCTGCCGAAGGCGCGTGCCACGGGAGCACCGGCGCGAGCCCAGCCACGTCGCCCCGCGCCACGGGCCGCTCCGGCCATGCCCAACGAGCCATCGGTCCGACCGCTGTCCACGAAGTGGTTCCTCATTTCGGCCGCCGTCGCCTTTGGGGCGGTGCTCGGGATAGGCACTGCCCTCTGGCAGAAATTCGGCTTCGGATCGAACCCGGCACCAATCGCTACGGCCAGCGCCAGCAGTGCTCCGGCGTTACCGTCACCGCAATGGGCTCCCGTCGGTCCAAGCATGACCGTGGCGCCTCAAGAACCAAGACGCGCCGAAGCCTCGCCACCCGCGGCCGATGAGCCCTCGGCACCGGCGGCTTCCATCGTCCCGCGGCCTCCTCCGCGCGCGGCGAGCTCGGTGCGAAGCCGGTCGGCGCCCAAAGTGCCGGACGCGCTCGTCGTTCCCGACTTCATCCAAGAGCTCGAGGCGGCACGAAGACCTCCTTCGCGTGCTCGCCCTTCCTCACGGCCCGTCGCGACGAGTGAGTCAGACCTGTTGTTTCCTGCCCCAGGAGCGGTCCAACGATGAACCACCAGCGAGGATCTCGGCTGCAATGAAGGGTGAAGACTATATTCCTGGCAAAGATCCGCTGCTCGACCGAGCCCTTGCCGAGCTGCGGAAGGATCTTCGACCTGGCGAAGATCCCTTCTATATCGATATCAATGCACGCCGGAAGGAAGCCGAAGAGGAGGCGGCGCGGCAAGAGGCGAACGAGGAGCGTCCCACGACCGATCACTCCTTCGTGCCCGTGACCTTGCACGAGTGGCTGATCAAAGCAAGACGCTACCGCCTTCGCGGTAGCTTCGTCGTCGGAGGGGCGGTCGCCATCCTGGTGCTCGTCGGGTACATGTTCGGTGTCTTTTCGGAGAGAGGGGCAAAGACCTCCGAAGCCGTGTCGACCAACGCACCCCCTCCCGTCCCTTCTGCACACGTTCCGATCCTTGCGCCAGCACCGACCGAGCCCGCGCCTATTCCGGATGAACGCGCTTTCCCAGAGCCAGCTGCGCGAACGCCGGCAGCCTCGCGACGAGGTGCTCCACGGTCCTCGGTTTCACGGCCAGCCGTCAGCCCGATGGCTCCGCAGCCCTCTTCACAAAGCACTTCCAAGCCGACCGCCACGCCGCCACCTGCGGCCGCGGCTTCAGCCACGCACCCGCCGAAAGTCCAAGATCCGTACGGTGATCCCATCTTCTGAACGGCGGCCCCACCCCCACCGCGACGAAAACGACAATGACCCCTTTTCGATTTGCGCGCATCACCGCCACAAGCCTCGCACTGGCCGTCGCAACGACGGTGCTCGGTGCCCAGGCGGATCCTCCTACGGCGAACGCCGAATCGAATCGCGCGCGCGAGCTGTACGAGCAGGGCCGCAGACTCTGGACGCAGGGGCGATCCGAGGAGGCTCGCGTCGCTTTCCAGGCGGCTTTCAGTGTCCTCCCGCACTGGCAGTTGGCCGCGTACCTGGGCCGAGCCGAGCTCAAGACCGGCCGCTACCACGAGGCGGCCGATCACCTCACCTTCGCCATGCAACATCTCACCCCGGATGCAACGCCAGCGCAGCGGCAAGAGCTCGAGCACGACCTGACGGATGTGAAAAGCCGATTCGCCACGGTCCAGCTCACGATTGCACAAAGTGGCTCGGCGCTCTCGGTCGACGGTCAGACCATCGGAACCTCGCCGCTCGCGCAGCCGCTTTTCGTCGATCCGGGCGTTCGTACGTTCGAGGCCCGATCGGCCGATCGATCGGTTGCACGCAAGACGCTCAGCGTCGAAGCGGGCAAAGCGTACGAGATCGAGCTCAAGGCCGACGGGGAACAGCCGAGCAAGGCACCCGGGATTCCCAGTGCGATCGAGAGTCGTCTCGATGTTGGCCCGCGCGTTTCGGGTCCTCCCACCTGGCTGCTCGTAACGGAAGTTGGGCTGACGGCAGCAGCCCTTGGGGTCGGCGTTGGTTTCTCGCTCCGCGCCTCGTCTCTCGCCAGCGATACGGAACGGATCGGGGCCACGCTCGGGGGGCCAACCGCATGCTCGTCGCAACCCGACCCGCGTTGCGACGAGCTCCGATCCAAATATGACGACCGCGATCGCGCGGCGAAGGTGGCCACCATCGGCTACGTCGGAGCGGGCATTTTCGGCGCGGCCACGCTCGCCACGTTGCTTTTCTTTCGCGATCATTCGGCGTCATCGACCGCCCACGCTTCCTCGACGATGCTGGCGCCGGTGTGGGGCCCGTCATTTGCAGGCGCCGCTTGGGAGCAGCACTTTTGAAGGCCTAAAGCCATGCAAATGGGAGAAAAGGGATGAAGGCCAGGCTGTGGAAATGCAGTCTCTGCATGATCGCGCTGTCGGGGGTCGACTGTTCCTACGACGCTCCGACCTGTACGGATCTGCACTCCTGCCCGGGCATCGACGGCGGCGCCGACGCTCAGGACGCGCTGGGTTCCGATGGAAGCACATGCGACTCGTCGAAACCTCCGGGCGAAGACGCCTGCGTGATCGAGGAGAGCTACGGCGTGTTCGTATCGCCGAATGGCAGCGACGCGAGCGGCGCCGGCACGCGGGCTGCGCCGTACAAGACGCTCGCCAAGGCGATCGCCTCGGCAAGCGGCAAGCGCGTGTACGCCTGTGCAACGGGCGGCAGTTACGACGAGATGGTCACGATCGGCGCATCCGTCAGCCTGTTCGGCGGCTTCGACTGCTCGAGTTGGGCGTACACAACCAGT
>DASWDH010000183.1:0-7051 GCA_036395495.1 Polyangiaceae bacterium | reverse complement strand
TACGACGACGTCAACGACCCGCGCGGCATCGGCGTGCTCACGTGGAGCGAAGATCCCACGCACTTCGTCACCGCCGTCCGCCCCGTGTTGCGCGATCCCAAGCTCGGCTTGATCCTACGGCCCGAGCTCACCATGCTCGGACGCACCTACAGCACGGGTTACGAGCCCGACCTCGCCTTCTGGCTGCTCGAGCGCCCGAAGCAGACGGTGTTGAACGAAGCCCATCGTTGGGCGGTGTGGTATCCGCTGCGCCGTAGCGGTGCGTTCGCCAAGCTCGAGCCGCGCGAGCAGGGCAGCATCTTGCGTGAGCACGGCACGATCGGCAAAGCCTACGGCGCGCAGGACCTTGCCCACGACGTGCGGCTCGCCTGTCACGGCCTCGACGCCAAAGACAACGAGTTCGTGATCGGCCTCATCGGAAAAGACCTCCATCCGCTCTCGCACATCGTTCAATCGATGCGCAAAACGCGGCAGACCTCCGAGTTCATCTCCCAGATGGGCCCCTTTTTCGTGGGCAACGTCGCCTGGCGCAACCCCGGCTGACCCCCCCGCCTCCGGTGACCGCCCCGCCAACTGTCGAGGTTTTTTTTTTACAGGGAGCCGGGGGGGCGGGGAGATTTGTTTTTTTGGCGCGCACCTGTTCCCTCGTCCAACGGCCCTATCATCGACGGATCAACAACCAAATCTCCCCGCTTCCCCGGCTCCCTGTGAAACTTAAAAAGGGCGGCAACGCGGTAAGGAGGTCAGAGCAGGCCGGTCTGTTCGAGAAGCGGGCGAGTGCTCGGCTCGCGGCCGCGGAAGTCTTTGAAGACGTGCATGGGGTGGCGGCCGCCTCCCTCGGAGAGAACGGTTCGCCGAAAGCGCCGGCCCGTCTCGAGCACGGCTTGCGGGTGGTCGAGCCCCACTTCGCGGAACGCCGCGAACGCGTCGGCGCTCAACACTTCGGCCCACTTGTAGCTGTAGTAGCCCGCCGCGTAGCCGCCGGCGAAAATGTGCGCAAAGCTGCAGAGAAAGCGATCCTCGGCGAGCGGCGGAACGACGGTGTTGTCCGCAGCGACCCTCCGCTGCAGCTCGAGCACGCTCGGCGATGCAGGCTGGCGGTGCAACGCGAGATCGAGGGTCGCGAAGTAGACCTGCCGGAGCGTTGCGGTGCCCGCGCGATAATTTCGCGCGGCCACGATCTTGTCGAACAGCCCTTGCGGCAACGGCGCACCCGTCTCGAAGTGCATGGCCAGGGCGGCCATCGTTTCTTTCGTGTAGCACCAGTTTTCCATGAACTGGCTCGGCAGCTCGACGGCATCCCATTCGACGTTGTTGATTCCCGCCGCGGCGACGTGATCGACGGTGGTCAACATGTGCTGCAGCCCGTGACCGAACTCGTGGAACAAAGTCTCGACCTCGCGAAAGGTCATCAGCGACGGCTGGTCGCCCACCGGCGACGTCGCATTGCAGACGAGATAGGCGACCGGCAGTCGCACGGTGCCGTCGGGGCGGCGTTTGCGCGCGAGCGCGACGTCCATCCATGCTCCTCCGCGCTTGTTCTCGGGGCGGCTGTAGGGGTCGAGATAGAACGCGGCGATGTCTCGTCCGCTCGCATCGCTCACCCGAAAGAAGCGCACGCTCGGATCCCAGATGGGGACCTCGCCGTCGGCGGGGCGAACATCGACCTCGAACAACCGCCTGGCCGTGGAGAAAAGCCCACTCAACACACGCGGAAGCGAGAAGTAGGGCCGCAGCTCTTCGTCGCTGTAGGCATATCGTTCTTCCCGCAGGCGCTCGGCCCAGAAAGCGATGTCCCAAAGCGAAAGCTCGAGGTCCCCCTCGCCCGATTTTTCGCGTGCGTAGGTGCGCAGCTCCTCGTGCTCGGCGCGCGCCCGCGGCAATGCGGCCGCGCGCAGCTCGGCCAGGAGCTTGTCCACCGCGGGGACATCGGGCGCCATCTTGGACGCCAAGCTCACCTCGGCGTACGAGCCGCGCTCCAAAATCCCGGCCTTCTCTTGTCGCAGCGCGAGAATCCGCTCGAGCAGGGGCAAGTTGTCCCGCTCACCCGATGAAGCACGCGTCACGTGAGCCCGGTAGAGCTTCTCGCGCAGATCGCGCCGGCGGCTGTGCTCCATGAACGGGAGATAGATGGGCGCGTCGAGCGTGATTTTCCACGGCCCTGCGCCGTTTTCGCCCTGGGCCGTCGCCGCCAGCAGCGTCGGCGGCAAACCCTCGATCTCCTCGGGCGTGGTGAGCAGCAGCGAAAAGGCCTTGGTCGCGTCGAGAAGATGGTTGGTGAACTTCGTGGACAACTCGGCCAGCTCGAGCTCGATCTTCTCGAACCGCTCCTTTTTGGCTCCGGTGAGCCCCACGCCGGAGAGCTCGGCGTCGCGAACGGCGGCGGCCACGATGCGCTGCTGAACGACATCGAGCTTGTCCCAATCGGCGCCATCCTTCAGGGCGACGAGCGCGTGGTAAATGGGCTCGCTCTGCGAGATGCGCATCGAGGCTTGCACGATGTCCTTCTGTACGGCCTCGTGCGCCGCGCGAAGCTCCGGGCTGTTCTTCACCCCCATGAGATGCTGCACGATGCCCCACGCGGTGAAGAGCGGCTCGGTGATGTCGCCGAGCGACTCGATGGTGGCCGTCCAGCTCGGAGCGACCTCCTTTTCGAGGCGACCGAGCTTCTCGAGAAGCTCGGCGGCGAGCGCCGAGATGCCGGGCTCGACGTGATCGGGCGTGATCTGGTCGAAGCGCGGAACGTTTTCGTGAGCGGCTAGGGCGAGAAACGGATTCATTTCGCGGTCTCCACGGTCGGAGCATTGTAGCTACGGCCGGCGCGCTCGCACCATGCTACGATTATGCGACCATTGGTCCGACCATCGCCATGATTCGTCGCCGAACCTTGCTCGTTTTCTGCCTGTTTGCGCTGCCCGTGGCGGCGCACGCCGAGGCCTCGGGCCTGCAGGTCCTCATCGACAAGTCCAAGGTCGACCTCAAAGAGCACCGGCTGGAGGTCAAAATCAACCATGTCGCCAGCAAGGTGACGATCAAAGTCTTCGACGAATCGAACGTCGTGCTGGCCGACCAAGAGCACGATTTCGACGGACGTGCGCCGGGCAGCCCCCTCATCGTAACGTGGTCCCCCTCGAGCGACGCGCCGGTGGCCCGCATCGAGGTGTTCGCCTACGACAGCAACGGCGCCTACAAGGGGATCGCCATCGTTCCCTGGGCGGTCTCGGTCCCGCACGAAGAGGTGAATTTCCGAACCGACTCTGCCGACATCGACGATTCGGAAAAACCCAAGCTCGAGGCGAGCTTCGCCAAAGTCAACGAGGCGATCGCTTCCCACAAAGAGCTCGGCAGAATCACCCTTTTCATTGCCGGCCACACCGACACCGTGGCTTCCGCCTCGTACAACCTGCAGCTCTCTCGCGCGCGCGCGCAGTCGATCGCGCTGTGGTTTCGCCGCCGTGGCCTCCGCAGCCCGATCGCCTTCGAAGGATTCGGCGAATCGGCTCTGCTCGTGAAAACCGCCGACGAGGTGGACGAGCCGCGAAACCGCCGCGTCGACTACATCCTCTCCGTCGAAGAGCCCATGATGAAAACCAGCGGTTTTCGGCCGGGTTGGAAGCGGATTTGATCTACTGACAGAGGTTCGTCAGGCAATTGTTGCTGCAGCATTGACTGGGCGTCTCGCAGTAGTGGGCGGTGTTGAAGCAGCAGACGTTGTTCGCGCAGATCTGATCGTTCAAGCACTGGGATATGCACATGCCCATCGTGAGCTGGCAGGTGGTGCTGCAGGTATCCACTCGCTTCGTACAGGAGCCGCAGTCGACCGCGCTCTGACCCGGATTGCAGGTTCCCGTCGGCATGCATGCGCCGGGGATCCACTCACACTTGTCCGAGCAAGTGTCGGTCTGGGTGCCGCAGAAATTGCAGCCGATCGTGCGTGTTTGGCCCACACTGCACGGGCACCCCCCGTCGGGCGAGCCACCACCGGCGCCGCCGCTTCCGCCGCCATCATCGCCGCCGGTTCCTCCGTCACCCGAGCTGCTGGTCGTCGTGTGTTCCGTGCTGCCCCCCGCGCCGCTCGTCATCGTGTCACCTTCCGCGGTGTCTTCGATTCCGACGATTTCGGCGCAGCTGGCCGCAAGGAGCAACCCAGCGAGGCAGAGCCAACAACCTCGGAGCGTCACCACGAACCTCCCATCGAAAGACCCGCGCGACCGCTGCCGATATCGGGCAGCACCCGCACCGACGCGCGCGTCCCCTTTTCCCCCGATGGCGGCCGGCTGGTGACGAACAGGTAGGTTCCGACGCCGATGCCCACGAGCCCGAGACCGATGCCGACGTTGGCGATCATGGCCGCGTTCTTGGCATCTTCGGCCGCGGTGACCGCCTCGGCATCGCAGACGTTGGGGCAGTGATCGTTGCGATCGCTCCAGCTCGAAAACGCTTGAAGACCGAAGTAGCTCCCGATGATGAGACTCAGCCCACCGGCGCCACCCACGACCAGGCCGAGCGTGCGGCGATTGTCTGCAGCCTTGGCCGCGGTGTCGTCCACGGGTGCCGGGCGGGGCGGCGCGGCAACCGGCGCGGGCGCGTCATCCACGAGAGGTCCCACTTCGATCGTCTTGACGTCGCCGTTGGCGGCCAGGTTCACACGCGTGCTCCAGGGCTTCTTGCCCGGCGCGCTGGCGGACACCTCCAGCGGCCCTGGATCGACGGGCATGCTCGTGCCCCAAGCGGCTTTTCCAATCGACGCGCCCTGCAGCTTCACCTCGAGCCCCTGCGCGTCGGACGTGGAAGGGGGGACGCTGATGGTGATGCGCGAGAGCTTGGACTCGAGCGACTGGATGTGATCGTTGGCCAGCTTTTCGCGATCTTTGCGACCGTCCCGACGCGCCAGACTCTTGGCGTCCTTGAACTCGCTCCAGGCGGTGGCGGTCTTGCCCTCGGTTTCGTGGCACACCGCGAGGTTGAGCAACGTGCCGCCCGCCGGATCGAGCCGATAGCTCTCCGCGAATTTCGGGCAGGCTTCGGGCGTCTTGCCTGCGGTCATGAGGTGGCGGGCTTGATCGAAGAGCGATTGCGCCAATGCGCGGTCGGTCGGTGAAACATCGGCTCGCGCCTGCGTCGACCAAGCTTCGAAAACTGCAAGAAAAAGCACGCCGGACACGACCGGCGCCATGCGGCTACCTCCGATCCATGAGTGGATCAACCTTGGTCCCTCCCTTCTGAGCCGGCTTCGGTCGCTTCTCGCCTCTGGCGGGCAGCCGATCGGTGGACGGTGGAGTCGCCGACGCGGTGGTACTCGCGGCGGGGCCGACGAGTTCGATCGCGGTAACGACGGGCGGCGGTTCTTCGATCTGGAAAACCGTGGACGCCTCGGGGGGTGCCGCGGCAGCGACGCTCGCGGTCGCATCGTCGGCTGCCGTACGCGCGCGAGTCACTGCAAAGACAATCGCGGCTGCGCCGCAGAGGAGCACCGCTGCCCCGATCGCGAGGATCTTCGGCGTGCGTAATTTCTTGACCGGCCCGGTGGCGGTCCACGGCGCCGCGGTGGCCGAATGGGGAGGCGGCCCCTGGACGCGTTCGGGCACGCTCAAGTTGCTGAGCGAGGATACGTCGCCATCGGGCGTGGAACGGGCGAGCATACGAACCACCCGATGGACCGAGATCTGCGATTGCGGCGCGGCAAACGGAGCGAGAAGTCGAACGAGCTCGGCCACGGTTTGGACGCGCCGATTCACGTCCTTCTCGAGGCAGCGGAGAATGACCTGCTCGAGCCCTTCCGGCGCATCGGGACGAAACGCGCGAAGACTCGGAGAAGGATCGGCGATGATCGCCGCGAGCAAACCGGTCACGTTGTCGGCTTCGTAGATCTGACGCGCTGTGAGAAGCTCGAACAAGATCACGCCGAGCGCCCATAGGTCGGTCCGCTTGTCGACGTTCTTCGCGCTTCGCACCTGCTCCGGCGACATGTACGCGGGAGAACCGAAAACGCTGGCGGTCGTCGTCATGCTCGGCGAAGCGCCCGGCAGCAGGGCTTTCGAGATTCCGAAGTCGAGGACCTTCACTAGGGGCGACCCGTCGGCCCGCTCGGTGAGAAAAAGATTGGACGGCTTGAGGTCACGATGCACGATGCCGAGCGTGTGCGCCTCGGCAATGGCCTCACATGCCTGGAGGACATAGTCGACCGCCTCTTCGATCGGGAGCGGCCCTCTCGCCGCGAGCAATGCCGAGAGATCCGTGCCGGTCAGCAGCTCCATCACCAGGAAAGGAGCGCCTGACTCGAGCGTGCCGACGTCGATGATCCGGGCGACGTGCTCTCCTTTGATCTGTACCGAAGCGCGAGCTTCACGCAAAAACCGCGCTACGGCCTCGGGCTGCTCGCAGGCGGTGGGCAAAAGGGTCTTGAGCGCGACCTTCTGGTCGAGCTGGAGGTGCTCCGCGGCCACGACGGTTCCCATGCCGCCAATCCCGAGCACGCGCTCCACCCGGTACTTGCCCGCCAGCACGTCGCCTTCCCGCACGGCAGCATTGCTGCTGGCAGTCCCATCCCCAGGCGCGATCATCGAGCCTTAAGGGTACAACGAAATCTCCAGGGAGCACGAGTGGCTTCTGCGGTCGTCGAGCGACGATCAGCCGAACGTGTGTAGGCTGCCCACGCACATACATCGACGCCGTCACAACGCATCGCTTTCAGTGAAAACCACTCAGGAGCTGATCGGCATGCCCCAACGTCATCCACGACAGCACCTCTCGCTGCGCGTCGGGATCAGTGAAAATGGTCGCGGCGACCAGAAAGAGCATACCGTACGCTACCACCGCCATCGCGCGCACCGCCTTCTGGCGCTGCGTCAACGGTGGATGGAACGCTCCTTCGAACACCAGATCGTCGAACACCTCCTCGTGCCCGACTTCCTCCCGGAGTTCCTCACGGTGAAATTCGCCGTCGAAGGGCCATCGCTGTTCAACGACCGAAGGTCCCGCGAACACGACGTGCTGCCCAGGGTGAGGAAAGCCTCGGGCGTGATCGGCGGCGGCCGAACGCACCTTCGGC
>DASWDH010000182.1:0-6392 GCA_036395495.1 Polyangiaceae bacterium | reverse complement strand
CACACTCACGATGACGATGCGGTACATGCACCTGGCGCCGGTTGCCCTTCGCCAGGCGATCGATCTTCTCAATTTTGGGCAACCGGTGGGCAACGCAGTCACCGCGGCGGGCGGAAGCACGCAGTAAGGTTCGCAAATTCGGGTGCGAAAGGAGGGAATTGAACCCTCACGGGAGTTACCCCACAGGAACCTGAATCCTGCGCGTCTGCCAGTTCAGCCACTTTCGCTTGCTGGCCCGGGAAGCGGTGTGACCACTCCTCTCGAGACTCGGCCCCGGGGTAGTACCGCACCCAGGCCGAGCTCGGCAAGCCAGTCGCGGGCGATGAGCTGCCGCGGCGCTCCGATTTTCATCGCCATCTTGGCGAGTTGCGCTTCGAGGCTTGCGGTGTCACGCCGGTGACGGCGGACGGGCGGAGGGACGGGTCGCTGCGGGCGACATCTGCGCGCGAGGACGAAACGCGACCGAGACGAGTGCGGGCGAGGAACTTTGTCACACGTTGTCCACAATGTTCCCGCAAGCCACCCCTACATTTTCCGCAAATTCCTCATCGACAACTGGTCTTTCGATCAATAGAGTGCACCTCGTCGGGCTTGATCAGGTAGGGGCCGAACCGATCCAGCGGGGGTGTGTATGCAGACACAAGTCATTTCCGAGAGTGCCGAAAATTTCGAGCAAGTCGCGCGCGAAATCGGGCTGCGTTGGGGTGCACGCATCAAGACGCAATACGCCGCGCAAGACAAAACGATGGGCAGTTGGCCCGGCACCCTCGAAGAAGCGCGCCGGCTCGTCGATAACGCGTTCGGTGTTCGACTCGCTGACGAGGAGCGTGAGCTGCTCGCATTGTTGGTCGAACGGGGCGCTCGCCGCGCCTGGCATACGAGGCTTTAGCAGCGTTTCGGCGCACAGCCGGATCTTGCGAGTCGCTGGTTCTAGCCTGCTTAGCTGAGTTCCGAGCCCTCTGACTCCCGCTGGCTTCGGAATTGTGGTACTCGCCCTGCGACCCAATGTCGCAGGCAGCTTCCGAATTGGTTGTTTTCTCCGCCATCCGGGCCATCGATCCGTCGACGGGGCTCGATGAGGAGCTCGACGTCGTCGTCGAGCGAGGGGTCATCACCCGCGTCGGGAAGGGCGCAGCGCGCGAGCTCTTGCAATCGGCCCAAGCCCGAATCATCCAGGGCTCGGGACGCTGGCTTCTGCCGGCGTTCGTCGACCTTCATTCGCATCTGCGGGAGCCCGGCCAGGAGTACAAAGAAGACATTTTGACTGGCCTCGGGGCCGCCGCGGCCGGCGGCTTCGCGCACGTCTGCGCCATGCCCAACACCAAGCCGGTGAACGACACGCGCGCCCTCACCGAAATGATGATCGCACGCGCGAGGGAAGTCGGAGGGCCGCGCTTGCACCCGATCGGCGCAATCACGATGGGGCAAAAAGGGCAAGAGCTCACCGAGATGGGCGACCTCAAGGACGCCGGTGCCGTGGCCGTCTCCGACGACGGTCGCTGCGTGACATCGAGCGCGGTCATGCGCCGCGCCCTCGAGTACGCCCGCACGTTCGATCTTCCGGTCATTCAACATGCGGAAGATCACGCTCTCACCGAGGGCGCCCAGATGCACGAAGGGGTGATCTCGACGCGCCTCGGGCTTCGCGGTTGGCCGCGCGTCGCCGAGGACATCATCGTGGCACGCGATGTCCTGCTCGCCGAGGTGACCGGCGCGCGCTACCACGTCGCGCACGTGTCGAGCCTCGGAGCGGTTCGCATCTTACGCGAAGCCAAGGCGCGCGGGCTCAAGGTGACCGCCGAAGTGACGCCGCATCATCTGCTCCTCACCGATGCCGCGCTGCTCGGTTACGACACCGCCTGCAAGGTGAATCCTCCGCTTCGAACCGACGAAGACGTCGCCGCCCTGCGCGCGGCGCTTGCCGATGGCACCATCGACGTCATCGCCACCGATCACGCTCCTCACTCCCCTCTCGAAAAGGATTGCGAATTCGGCGCTGCTTCGCCCGGCGTGATCGGTCTCGAAACTTGCTTTCCGCTCTTGCTCGGCTTGGTCCGTTCGCAGGCGCTGCCGCTCTCACGTCTCATCGAGGCGCTCACCGTCGCACCGGCCCGCGTGATCAGCCTCATGCCTCCGAGCATCAGCGAGGGAGTTCCGGCCGCGCTGGTCATGGTCGTGCCCGAGCAAACTTTCACCGTCGAACGCGAACGCCTCCGGTCCAAGAGCCACAACACCCCCTTCTTGGGCCGCGCGCTCTCGGGAGCCATTGTTTTGACGATGAGCGAAGGGGCGGTCATCTTCGACAGCACGGAGGAGACATGAGCGGCGAGAAAGCTCATCTGTGCTTGGCCGACGGCACCGTTTTCGACGGCGTCGCCTGGGGCGCTCCCGGGATCGCCACCGGCGAGGTGGTGTTCACGACCGGCATGACCGGCTATGAAGAAGTGCTCACCGACCCTTCGTACTGCGGGCAAATCGTCACCATGACGGCACCGCAGATCGGAAACACCGGCATCAACCCGGAAGATACCGAGAGCGTCGCGAGCGTTCCGCAGGTGGCGGGCTTCATCGTGCGAGACGTCAGCCTCAACGCGTCCAATTATCGAGCGACGGAGACCCTCGATGCGTACCTCGCGCGGCACGACGTGGTGGCCATCACCGGCGTCGATACCCGGGCGCTCACTCGACACCTTCGCGATCACGGCTCACAGAACGGCGCGATCGGCGCCGCCAGCCCCGACATTCTGGTCCGTAAGGCGCGCGAAGCACCCTCCATGCTCGGACAGGATCTCGTTCAACGGGTGACGCCGAAAGAGCCGTACGCGTTCGCCGAATCGGCGGGAACCTGGGGCACGAAACCATCGCTAGCCGCGTCGCGCCACGTCGTTGCGATCGATCTCGGTCTCAAGCGCAACATCCTCCGCTGCCTCGTCGACGCGGGATGCCGGCTCACCGTCGTGCCGGCGAGGACGACCGCCAAGGAGATCCTGGCTCTCCGGCCGGACGGCGTGTTTCTCTCGAACGGACCCGGGGACCCGGCGCCGGTCACCTACGCGATCGACACGATCAAGGAGCTGCTCGGGCGAACGCCGCTCTTCGGAATCTGCCTCGGCCACCAGTTGCTCGCGTTGGCTCTCGGAGCCACGACGTACAAGCTGAAGTTCGGGCACCGCGGGGTGAACCAACCCGTTCTCGACCAGACGACCGGCCGCGTCGAGATCACGACGCAGAACCACGGCTTCGCGGTGGACCTGCGCTCACTCGAGGGGCGCGCGCAGACGACGCACGTGCACCTGAACGATCAGACGAGCGAAGGGCTCGCCATCCCGGAGCTCAAGGCGTTTTCGGTGCAGTATCATCCCGAAGCCGCAGCCGGGCCCCACGATGCGCTCTACCTCTTCGAGCGCTTCACGAACCTCATCGATCAGTCCAAGGCGTAGCCGGCCTATCGCTTCTTGGTGAGAAGATCCCCGAGCGTCCCGAATCCCTTGGTCGCGGCGTCGCTCTTCGCACTCCCCTTGGTTCTGTGTTCTTCGAATTCGCGGCGCTCGGCGTCGGCGTTCAGGGCGACAACCGACAGCTTGATCCGGTTTCGTTCGTCGATGGCAATGATTTTGGCTTCGAGCTCCGTACCGACAGGAAAGAGTTTGTGCAGATCGGCTCCGCGCGGCACGCCGAGCTCGACGGTGGGAATGAGCCCCCTCACCCCGCGTCGGGATGCGCCGGGGGAGCCTTCGGAGAGCTGCAAGAACACGCCGTAACGTTCGACCACCGCCACCGTGCCGCGGACCCGGTTTCCGACCGCGACGACCCCGGGGCCCGGGCTACCGACGGCGAGTGGCTCCGCATCCGGCTCCTCGGCCTGCGGAGGACGAACGAAGACCGGCACCAGACGTACGGCTCCCGGGCGACCGCCGGTTTCGACCACGCGCGCGGTGATCCGCGATCCTACTTTCACGCTGACGTTGCCGGATTTGTTCACCAAGTCCTTCGATTCGATGAAGCCTTCCTGCTTACCGTCGAGCTCGACGAACACGGCATCCCGTCCGACCTGAACGACCACGACGTCGAGCTCCTCGCCGACGCCGAAGGACCGCCGGCGAGGCGTGCGACTGGCTTCCCCTTCGAACAGCGCGGCAAATGACTCACCTTTGGGGTCCTCGGGCATCGCGGCCTCTCTCCACTAGGCTTTTAGCACCGTTGCTGCAGCCCGAACACGCGTGATCGCTGGGTCACCTGGGGTGGCTGGCCGACGCGGCGGTTTCCGCTATATTCCGCGGCTCAACCACAGGCGGGGCGCAGGCCGCGCTGAGTAACAAAGCAAAATGACTGCCTCCACCATTTTCTTGGTCAGCCTCGGCTGCGTGAAGAACCGGGTCGACAGCGAAGTCATGCTCGGCGTCGCCAAAGAAGCTGGTTACACACACGTCGCACGGCCGGAGGACGCCGAAGTCATCGTCGTGAATACCTGCGGATTCATCGGCGAAGCCAAAAAAGAGTCGATCGAGACCATCTTCGAAATGGCCTCCCACAAGGAAAGCGGCGCCTGCCAGCGGCTGGTCGTCGCCGGCTGTCTTTCGCAGCGGCATCCCGCCGAGCTCGCCGCCGAAATGCCCGAGGTCGACCACTTCCTCGGCTCGAGCGACATGCTCGGGCTTCGCGCCGTGCTGGCGGGCAAACCGGACCGCATGCTGGTCGGCGATCCTGCCCGCTGGCTCATTCGGTCGACGGATCCTCGCGCCGTCAGCACGGGACGAGCGAGCGCCTACGTCAAGATCGCCGAAGGATGCAACCGCAGCTGTTCTTTTTGCGTCATCCCGCAACTGCGCGGCAAGCAGAGATCACGTTCGGTCGACGACATCGTGCGCGAGGTCGAAGCGCTCGCGGCGAGCGGCGTATTCGAAATCAACCTGGTGTCGCAAGACACGATCGCCTACGGGCGCGACCTCCCGCGAGGCGAGCGATCCGAGCTCGAAACCGTGGTCGAGCGGGTCGCCGATGTGCCGGGCGTCGCGTGGGTGCGCCTTTTTTACCTCTACCCAGAAACGATCAGCGATCGCCTCGTCGAGCTTCTCGCGCAGCACCCGCGGGTCCTGCCCTATGTCGATATGCCGCTCCAGCACGCGGCCGACGCGATGCTCCGCCGCATGCGCCGCGGTCATGGCGGTGAGCGCCTGCGCGGGTTGGTCGACCGACTGCGGCATGACATTCCCGAGCTCGTCTTTCGCACGGCGTTCATCGTAGGCCACCCCGGCGAGACCGAAGAGGAGTTCGGCGAACTCTGCGCGTTCGTGCGCTGGGCCGAGTTCGACCGCGTGGCCGCGTTTCGCTATTCCGACGAAGAAGGGGTGGCGAGCGAGAAGATGGACGGCAAAGTTCCCGAGAAAGTGGCGGCGCGCCGCTATCGCACGTTGATGTCACTGCAGCGGCCGATCTCCCATGCCAAAAATCAAAAGCTCCTCGGCAAGACGCTCGAGGTCCTCGTGGAAGGTGCCAGCGATGAGCACGAATACGTGCTCATGGGGCGGCACGCCGGGCAAGCGCCGGACATCGATGGTCAGGTGTACCTTTCCGGCGGCGAAGCGACGCCCGGTACCATGCGTCGCGTGCAGATGACCCAGGCTTCCGACTACGATCTGGTCGGCGAGTTGCTCGACGAGACCGAAGCGACTGTGCGTCGCCTGCCGGGCGGCGACTCGCCTCGCGTCGCGCTCCGCGTCGTCCCCGCGTCATACCGCTGAAAGAAAGTGCTATCTTCGGCCCGCCATGAAGCAAGCGATCATCCGCAGCGTTTGTGAGTGCCAGTCTGCGCTCGAAGCCGTCCTCGACGAGCAGCGTTTCGTCCTCGCCGGTTTTGCGATTGGGCCGGATCGAACGCGCGAGCGCGCGCCCGCTCACAGCATCGAAGCGCAGCGAAAGCGATTCGACGTGGCTTGGCTCTGCCCAGTTTGCGGCCGCAATACGCTACGTAGCTTCGATGCCGGAGGACTCGCTTGGCAAGACGGATCGCCTCCCGCCCCTGGAGCCACACCGCCCGTCCAACCGCCACGCGCACCCGGTCCGGGTCCGGCCACGATCGGCTCGACGGCCATGGGACGGGCCGCTGGCTCACCTTTCGCCGCCGGATCGAACCCACCTCGTCCGCCGAATATCGCGGCGACCCCGTCCCACAAGTCCTTCGCGACAGCCCCCAAGCCTGCCGCGATTCCTCCCAAGCGGCCCGAGCCTCCGAAGACCGGCGGCTGACACTACTGCCGCAGATTTCCGCTACCAGATCGATCGTCGGAGCGGCCATAATCCCACTTAAACTGACCGAACAGGCGGATTTCTCGGTGTTGCGGAGCGAGGCTGGCCAGGGCGTCGCGGCTCGTTTCGTATATCGGGGTGATTCC
>DASWDH010000181.1:0-9677 GCA_036395495.1 Polyangiaceae bacterium | reverse complement strand
CACGATCTGAGCGAGCCGTTCTTTGCCGGCGCCGTTGGGCCCGCTGATGAGGATCGCGGCGTCCGAGCGCGCGACCTTCACTGCCAAGCTCACCACGTCGTGCATCTCGGGGCTGGCATAGACGAGACCGCAGAGGTCGTAGCTGCCGGCAAGCTCATGGCGCGCGCGCCACCCCTGCGCGCGAAGCCGGGTATTTTCTTGCGAGAGCTCGCGCATGCGCACGAGATTCTTCACCGTTGTGGCGAGCTTTTCGTCGTCCCACGGTTTGGCGATGTAGTCGCTCGCGCCTTCCTTGATGAGCTGCACGGCGGCTTCGAGCGAGGTGAACGCCGTCATGATGAGCACGGGAAGATCCGGATCGAGGCGCTTGATATCGGACAGCAGCTTGGCTCCTTCGGACCCGTCGGTGGCGTCGCGCCGAAAATTCATGTCCTGCACCACCGCGCCGATGTCTTCCGAAGCGATGAGCGAGAGTGCGCGCTCGGGACTGTTGGCGATCAACGTCGGCACGCCGTGCAGATCGAACAGGAGCTCGAGCGCGGTGCAAACCGCCGGCTGATCTTCGACTACGAGTACTTTCAGCACCGTTCTCCTCTACCCGCCCGCCCCTTCGGAAACAATGCTTCAGCCCCGAGACAACGTCAGACGCCCGGTTCTGACCGGCGCGTTCGCCCCCTGCCCCGGAACCCAGCACGACACGATGCACCCTCCGACGTCGCCGGTTTCGATCTTCAGCCGCCCGTTGTGTGCTTCCACGATCTCGCGACAGAGAGCGAGCCCCACCCCCGAGCTCCGTTCTTTGGTGGAAAAGAAAGGCTCCATCGCATTTTTCATCACGTCCGCACTCATCCCTCGTCCGCGATCGGCCACCCGAAACAGGGTCCCTCCGTCGTAGGTCGCCTCGACGGTGAGCTGCACGTCGGTCTTGTCTTTTTTGGCTTCGTCGGCATTCTTCAGCAGGTTGATGATCACCTGCTGCATCTGCGCCGCGTCGAAGTAGCCGGGTCTCTCCGGAGCGGGCCCCACTTTGACCGATGGCCACAAAGCCCGAATGCCGTCGAGGAAGGGCGACCAAGACACGATCTGCGGTCGCGGCCGCGGTAGGCGAGCGAAGTTGGCATAGCCTTCGAGAAACGTGTTGAGATGCGTGGCGCGCTCCTCGATCGTTTCCAGCACTTTTTCGAGCTTCGGCAGGTGCTCCGGTTTTTTTGCGATGAGCTTGGCCGAATGGATGAGTGAAATAATGGGAGCGAGAGAGTTGTTGAACTCGTGACTGATGACTCGAATGACGCGCTTGTAGACCTCGGCCTCACGGCGCCCGAATTCACGGGTCATGTGCTTGACGGTCACCAGCGTGTAGGGCTCGCCTTCGACGTCGAGGTACCGTTTGCAAAGGTTGTAGGTCTCGCGGTCGGTCCCGCTTTCGAGCGTGAAGAGCGCGTCGGTATCGGAAAGCAAGCACGCCCGCAGGGGTTCGGGAGCTTCTTGCAACATCCGTAGAAAATTGCCCCCTTCCGGGTTTTTGCCCTCGAAGAACAGCTGGCGCGCTTCGTCGTTCGCATAGACGATGCATCCCGCGTCGGAATAGAGCAAAATCGCCACCGGCGCCCATCCACCTATGGCTTCGAGCAACTTTCGCTTGAGGTTGTCTCGCTGCTCGGCGGCGAGCGTCGCGCCGAGCGCGTCGAAACGAACGGCGAGGTCCCCGAGCGCCCGCTCGCCTTCTGGCCCCAGGCGCGCTGCGCATTTTCCCGCTCCAAGCTCGGAAAGTGCGATGCGCAGCTGCTCGAGCGCTCGCAGTTTCGGCCGGACGAGCAGCCAGTAGGCGCCGAAACCGAGGAGCAGCGCCGTTCCGATCGACAACGCGAACGCCATCGCCGGCGGCAGGGGCGCCTCGGCCATCAGGTGAGCCGTCAATGCCGAGGCGGCCAACAAACCGCATAGAGCCAGAAGACTCTTGGTCATTCGGTTCATGCGTTCGGCTCGCGGTGCAATCTCTTTGCAAGGTATCGAAGCGTCCATCGCTGGGCAAAACCTCGTCGGAACGGTTATGACACGTTTAGCTGGGGCAGGTGCAGCCTCCATGCCACGCCTGCCAGCCCGTAAGTGAGCTTCTTTGCAGGGAATGCTCCTTGGGCCACCAGCGGTCAGCTGCTCGCCCGCGGACACCTGTCCGAGAGCAATCTTCGAGGGCGAGGTTGCCCGGGTGATGCAGAGGCCCTAGCTTGCGAGCCGACTATGTACGCGGACGGTCGGACGCCGCCGATTGCCAATGTGCTCCGCTGGGCGTCACGCCCTTCGGACGACGCCGAGCTGCGCCGTTTCGTCACCCAACGATTGCTCGTTTTCGCGCGGCTCATGGCCACGATCATCGGGGTTCTTTATGTATTGGGCGCCGCGTACGTAGCAATCTTCGCGCCGAGCTACTTCGTCACGGTGCACACCCATCCAGGCAAATTGGTCAACCTCGGGCTCTTCGCAGTGATGCTCGCCCTCTGGTTGGTGCTCCGCCGCAGTGAGCTGAGCGAGCGCTCGTTGCGGGTTCTCGACCTCGGCGCGGTGTTGGCGATGGCGGTGGGCGTCGGAATCGGCATCAGCACTGCGCCCGCCGGCTACCACCTGGAGCTCGCGGGCTTACTCCTCATCGTTTTCGTGCTCGTGCTTCGCGCCGCCATCGTGCCGAGCACCGGACCCTGGACGGCGGTGATCGGCACTCTTTCATCGGTGCCCGTGCTTCTGGGCGCCTACCGGCTCGCCTTGCGGGCTCCGCCGACGGAAATCGTACCGACTGCGGTCGTCATGGCAGGTCTCACGACCTGGTGCGTCGCCGCGACGGCTGCGAGCACCGTCGTTTCGCGGGTCATCTATGGGTTGGTGACCCAAGTGCGGGCGGCCATGCAGCTCGGACGCTACACGCTCGGCGAACGGATCGGCGAAGGGGGAATGGGCTCCGTCTATCGAGCCGAGCACGCAATGCTGCGCCGTGCCACCGCGGTGAAGCTTCTCTTGCCGGCGCGGGTGAGCGCCGAAGCATTGGCTCGCTTCGAACTCGAGGTCCAGCTGACCAGCCGCTTGTCGCACCCCAACACCGTCGCCATTTACGACTACGGGCGAACACCGGACGGCATCTTCTATTACGCGATGGAATACCTCGACGGCTTGTCGCTCGAATCACTGGTAAATGACGACGGTCCCCAGACCGACGGACGCGTGGTGCGCGTGCTCATGCAAGCGGCCGGAGCTCTCGCCGAGGCGCATGCGGTGGGTCTGATTCACCGCGATATCAAGCCGGCGAACATCATGCTCTGCGAGCGCGGCGGAATGCCTGATGTCGTGAAGGTCCTCGACTTCGGACTCGTGAAGAAGGTCGACGTGGCCGACGACCAGGTGGCGTTGACCAGCGTCCAGGCGCTGGTCGGCACGCCACTTTACATGGCCCCCGAATCGATCGCGCGTCCCGACGAAATCGGTGCTCGCATCGACATCTACGCTCTCGGCGGCGTGGGTTACTTTCTCTTGACCGGCACGGCGCCGTTCAGTGGACGCACGGCGGTCGAAGTCTGCGGCCATCACTTGCATACGCCGCCGGATCCCCCTTCGGCACGAATCGGACGCACCGTACCGGACAAGCTCGAAGGCCTCATCCTGCGGTGCCTCGCCAAACGACCGGAACAGCGGCCGGACGCCCAGGAGCTGCTCACCCTCCTCGGCGAATGCGAGAGCGCCATACCATGGACCGTCGTCGAAGCACGCGCCTGGTGGTCGCAGCGACGCCGACAGCCCCTCTCCACCAGCAAGAACGACGTGATGGATGATCGGTTGGGCGCTGCCTAAGCACGCCGACTCGCAGCGCAGGATCTATCGCTTCTGATCGACGCACACCGTGGGGTCCGATGACCGCGCGAACCGCATCGAAAACGAGGTGCCGGGAACCAGCCGCGCGTCAGGGCGGGCCAGTTCGACTTCGACATCGAACCAGCCGTCGTTGCGCGGCACGACGCGACCGACCGAGGCATCGAACTCTTCGCTGCGAACCGTCTGGACGCGGAGCTCCACGGGCGTACCCCTGGCCGGGGGAAAGAGGGAGGGGTACGCCTCGATGAAACCGACTCTGCGCCCGCCACTATCGATGATCCGCCCGTCCAGACGCGGAGCACGGGGGACGGACGTGGCTTGTGTCGATACTTCCGCCGGTGATCTTTCCTGGGCAGGAGAAACGGGGGCTAGGGTCGACGTGCAGGCTGGCGCAAACCATGACAGCGCGGTCAGGGCCAGTGTGGCGCGCAGGTAGGGTTTCCCATGTAACGATCGGTTCATGTCGACCTCGTGGCCAGCTTTGGCTGTGCCGGTCCGCTGATTTCTCCGGTGTGAGCCAGAGTGTCATTCACACTTCGTGCCAGGCCAGCGCCTGCCGCACCGAACTTCCCCGGCCTGTTCAACGCCAGCCGATGGGAGCCCGGCGTGTTCGATTTCGCGGACAGTCGTCCGTCCGCGGACAGCGCGATGGCAGCTTCGCAAGCCGGCGAATTGACGTTCATCAGCCGAAAACCCGCCGAACGGACGCTCAACCCCGATGGCATGCTCCGTGAAAAGAGGCCGCGCGGTTGCAAAGGATTGAAGGAGGACTGCATGGGCTTCCGAAGGCACGTACCGCGCCGGGTCACAGAGAAAACGGCACATCGTTGGATCGCATTCACACTGGTTGTGGGAACGGGCGTTGGTGCGGCGGGATGCCGTTCAGCCGTCGCCGAGACGAAGGCGCGGGCCGAAGAACCGATCACCGAGGTCGAAACGACGACGGTGACCGAGCGCGCGGTACCGCACTTTCTGACGCTGACCGGAACGCTGGTCGCCAACCAGAAGGCCGACGTGGCCGCTGACGTCTCCGGCCGAGTCCAGCGCACCTTCGTGGAGCGCGGATCGTTCGTGACGCCCGGTTCAGCGCTGGCGAGCGTCGACGCTCGGTCGGCCTCGCTCTCGCAGCGCGAAGCGAGCGCGCAAGTTCGGGCGCTCGAGGCGCAGAGCTCACTCGCCCAGAGCGATTGCGAGCGCGCCGAGAAACTGTTTCGCGACGGCACGCTGTCGAAAGCGGAGTACGAAAGGCAGGGCGCGCAATGCCAGGCGACCCAGTGGTCGAAGGAAGCCGCCACCGCGCGGGCTCACATGGCCGGCAAGGTGCTCGGCGATTCGACGATCCGCGCGCCGTTCGCGGGAATCGTCGCCGAGCGCTTCGTCACCGCGGGTGAGTACGTTCGGCCGGATACCCGGGTGATCACGCTGGTCGATATCGACAAGCTGCGGCTCGAGCTCACGGTGCAGGAGTCAGCGGTTGCCATCGTGCAGGAAGGGCAGACGGTGAGCTTTCGCGTGGCAAGCTTCGCCGATCTCGAGTTCCCCGCCAAAATTCAATACGTGGGTCCCGCGCTTCGCCGGTCGAGCCGAGATCTGGTCGTCGAGGCGATTCTCGACAACGCGGACCGAAAGCTTCGGCCCGGCATGTTCGCGACCGCCAAAATCGAGCTCGGAACCAACCCCGCGCCGGTCGTGCCGCGAAGTGCGCTGCGCGACGACGGCACCACCCGTCACCTCTTCGTGGTGAATCGAAACAGGCTCGAAGAGCGGGTGGTCGAAATCGGGGATCCATCGGGTGACGAGGTCGCCATCGTGCGCGGCGTGGTCGCCGGCGACCAAGTCGTCAAAAACGCAGCCGCCGAAATCAAGGATGGCCTTCGGGTCAAGTAGTCCCCTCGGGATCAGGAGATCGACCCATGCAGTGGCTCGCTAAAATCAGCGTCAAAAGGCCGGTGTTCGCCACCGTTCTCATTCTTCTCGTGTGCGTCATCGGCGCGACCGGCTACTTCCAGCTCGGCGTCGACCGCTTCCCCCAGGTGGACTTCCCATCGGTGGTCGTGGTGACGCGCCTCGCCGGTGCTGCACCGGAAGAGATCGAGACGGAGATCACCGACAAGGTCGAAGAAGCGGTCAACACGATCAGCGGCATCGACGAGCTCCGATCCACTTCGAGCGAGGGCGTGTCGCAAGTGTTCGTCACCTTCGCGCTCGAGAAGGACGTAGACGTAGCGGCGCAGGAAGTTCGCGATCACGTCGATCGGATCTTGGCCAATCTGCCGAAAGACATCGACCCACCGATGGTGGCCAAGCTCGACCCCGACGCCACGCCGATTCTTTACGTGTCGGTCAACGCAGGTAAGCCCGTCCGCGAAGTGACCGAGGTCACCGATCGACAGATCCGTCGTCAGATCGAAAACGTGCCCGGCGTCGGACAAGTGCTTCTCCTCGGGGGAGCCCGCCGACAAATCAACGTCTGGATCGATCCCGCCAAGCTGCGCTCGGCCGGGCTCAACGCGGCCGACGTGCAGCGTGCGATCGGCCTTCAGAACATGACCACGCCGGGTGGTCACGTGGACACCGGTCCCGAGCAGTTGACGCTCCGGATTCACGGCCGTGCCGAGAGCCCCGCCGAGCTCGGCGCGCTGGTCATCAGCGAGAGGGATGGCCATCCCATCCGCGTCGAAGACGTCGCACGCGTGGAGGACGGAAAGGAGCAAGCCGACACGGCGGCGATTCGCGATGGCGTCCCCGCGGTGCTTCTTGCAATCCGCAAGCAGTCGGGCTCCAACACGGTCCAGGTCGTCGACCAGGTGCGCGAGCGGCTGACGGAGATGAATCGGTCGCTCCCTTCCGGCTATTCGCTCAGCGTCGTGCGCGACAACTCGGCGACGATTCGCACGAGCATCGGCGCGGTGAAAGAGCACCTCGTCTTGGGCGGCCTATTCGCCGCGGCGGTCGTCTTGGTGTTTCTCGGCAACTTGCGAAGCACGATCATCGCCGCGATCGCGATCCCGGTGTCGATCGTCGGCACCTTCGCGTTGATGTGGGTCGAAGGGTTCACCCTCAACACGATTACATTGCTCGCGCTGGCATTGGCGGTCGGCATCGTCATCGACGACGCCATCGTCGTTCTGGAGAACATCTATCGCTTCATCGACGAGAAGGGATACAAGCCTTTCCCCGCGGCGATCCTGGCTACCAAAGAGATCGGCCTCGCCGTTCTCGCGACGACGCTGTCGCTCATCGCCGTGTTTCTGCCGGTCGCCTTCATGAGCGGCATCGTCGGGCGCTTCTTGAAGAGCTTCGGCCTGACGATGGCCTTCGCGATCGGTGTCTCGCTGCTGGTCAGCTTCACGCTGACGCCCATGTTGTCTGCACGCTGGATGCGAGCCAAGCGGCCCGTTCGTCACGACGGCGAAACGAACGACTCGCCGTCGAAGCCCCTGCTCGAGCGGATCGTGGATTGGGTCTATGCGCCCATCGAGCGCGTCTACATTCGCGTCCTTGCCTGGGTGATGCGCCACCGCTGGGTTGCCGTGACCGCGTCGGTGCTCGCCCTCGTTTCCGTCGTGCCTCTGATGAAGGCCGTCCCCAAGGGTTTCTTGCCCAAGAGCGACGAGGCGCAGATGGAAGTCCAGCTGCGCGCGCCCGAAGGCACCAGCCTCGAAGCAACCAAGATCGTCGGAGAGCGGATTGCGCGCGAAGTCCGCACGATGGACGGCGTGCAATCGACGCTCGTCACCATCGGAGACACCGACCAGCGACTACCGAATTTCGCTCGGGTTTACGTGCAGCTGGTCGCCCCCGACCAGCGCGTTTTGAGCCAGGACCAGATCATGGATCGCGTTCGCCGCGAGATTCTCGTCAACCAGCCGAAAGATTTGCGCGTCAAAGTCTCCGAGGTGGCACTCTTTTCCGGAGGTCCCGCGCAGGCCACCATCACCTGGGTGATGAGCGGGCCCGACCTGGCCCAACTCTCGAAGTACGCCGAGCAGGCGCAGGAGCGTCTGGCCAAGGTGCCTGGCGCCGTCGACGTCGACAGCACCCTGGTCAGCGGCAAGCCCGAGATCGCCGTCCACATCAACCGCGAAAAGGCCGCCGACCTCGGCGTCCAGGTGAGCGATGTGGCTGGCGCGCTGCGCCTCTTGGTGGGAGGGCTCAAGGTTTCGACCTACGAGGAAAAGGGCGAGCAGTACGAGGTGCACGTACGCGCCGGCGAAGCCTATCGCGCGAACGTGGAGGGGCTGTCGATGATGACCGTTCCGTCGTCGAGGCTCGGGTCGGTGCCGCTGCTCGACATCGTGGAGCTCGACCGCGACACCGGACCTTCCGAAATCAATCGGCTGAACCGCAGGCGCCAAGTGACATTGCTCGCCAACGTAGCCCCCGGATTTTCGGAGAGCGGCGTCACCGAGGGGCTGACCCAAGCGCTCGGCGCGCTCCAGATGCCGGTGGATTATTCGGCCCAGCCGGCGGGGCGATCCAAAGAAATGGGCCGTGCGGCGCAAGCATTCTTGGTGGCGTTCGGCCTTTCGTTCATCTTCATGTATCTCATCTTGGCCGCGCAGCTCGAGTCGTGGCTGCATCCCATCACGATCCTGCTCTGCCTGCCGCTGACGCTTCCGTTTGCGCTCCTATCGCTTCTCATCTTCAAGCAGGCGCTCGACATCTATTCGATGCTCGGCATCCTCGTCCTCTTCGGCGTCGTCAAAAAGAACTCGATTCTGCAAATTGACCACACCAATCAGCTGCGGGCGCAGGGCAAGGAGCGGCTGGAAGCCATTCTGACGGCCAATCGAGACAGGCTGCGTCCCATCCTCATGACGACGCTCGCGTTCGTGGCCGGCATGATTCCCCTCGTGACATCGACTGGCATTGGCGCGGGGTTCAACCGAGCCACGGCAGGTGTCGTGGTGGGGGGTCAGACGTTGTCGCTTCTGCTCACGCTGCTCGCGACGCCGGTGGCCTACTCGCTCTTCGATGATGCGGCGGCGTGGCTCAAACGCCGCTTTGGCCGAAAGACCGCCGAGGACGACGGCTCCGGTGAGCTCGATAGTTTGGACGCGCGTGCCTCATTCGCTCCGACGGCGGGGCCCGCTCCGAATCTCTCCTGAAAATCACAAGGCACAAGTAAAGTGCCGCCCAACGCAACGGACATTGGATCCGAAATCGATACTGGAGCTCTATCCATGAACCGCACTCTTCGACTCACCCCGTCCCGGATCACGTCTTCCCTCCTGCTTTGCGCGGCGCTATCGGCGACGGCGCTCGCGGGCGCAGCGCCTCCCCCGCCGCCGACCGCGGTCGAACAGGTGACGCTCGAGAGCAAACTTGCCGGCGTGCTCGGACGGCCTGGGGGGCTCACCTCCGAAGCGGTGGGCACCCGCGCCGAGGCTACGAGCTTCGAGGCCGCGGCGCGCCGGGAAGACCTCGCGGCGGCCGTTGCTGCCGTGGATCAGGCGCTCGTGGCGTACTTTCCGAAGGTCACGGTGACCGGCCGCTACACGCGACTCTCGCCGATCGACCCGCCCGCACTCGGTCCCAGCAATTTCGTGGTGACGACGCCAGGCGTGGCGCCTTACACGACCCCGCTTACGGACTCGCAGCTCGTCGCGGCGCCCCCGCTCTCGTTTCCGGTCATTCTCGACAACTTCTTGCTGCAAGGAACGGTCAACGTTCCGCTTTCCGACTACCTCTTGCGAATTCCGCAGTCCTACGCGGCGGCGACGCAGAACCAGAAGGCCGCGGCGCTCAGCGAAAAAGCGGCGCGCAAGAAGAACGCCGCCGATGCGAAGGTCGCTTATTACACTTGGGTACGCGCCAAG
>DASWDH010000180.1:0-5601 GCA_036395495.1 Polyangiaceae bacterium | reverse complement strand
GAAGCCAAAGGTGCCGAGGAGTCCATGCAGATCTCGATCGAGGGCTTTCGTCCGAGCGCTCCGGCCGATCTGCTCGCCGCTGGACTCGTTCTTCTGGTCGCGGCCGCGATCATCTTGCTGTTCATGGCCCCGGTGGCCGGCATCATTACGTGGGTCGAGCGGCGGGTCTCGGCGCGCATGCAGTCGCGCATCGGTCCGAACCGCGCCGGCCCTCAAGGATTTCTGGTGTGGATGGCCGACGGGATCAAATCGATCATGAAGGAGGACATCATCCCCACCGAGAGCGATCAGCCGCTCTTTCGGCTGGCCCCTTACCTGGTATTTTTGGGCGTCTCGGCGACATTCTGCGTCATGCCCTTCGGGCAACACCTCATCGCCGCCGATCTCGACATCGGCATCTTGTTCGTGATCGCGGTCACCTCGCTCGTGACGATCGGCCTCATGATGGGGGGGTGGGCGTCGAACAACAAATGGTCGATGTTGGGAGGGATTCGTTCGGCGGCGCAGATCATCAGCTACGAGATCCCGGGTGCGATCGCCATCGTGTGCATCGTGATGATGACCGGCAGCTTGCGGGTGCAGGACATCATCCGTGCCCAGGGGGGAGCACCCTGGGAATGGTTCATGTTCCGTAACCCGATCACGTTCGTTCTCTTCTTTCTGTGGTTCACGACGGCGCTGGCCGAAGGGAACCGAGCGCCCTTCGATCTACCGGAGGCTGAAAGCGAGCTCGTGGCGGGCTATTCCACCGAATATTCGGGGATGCGGTACCTTTTCTTCTTTTTTGCCGAGTGGGCCAACGTGTTCGTGATGTGCGGCATCGCCTCGGCGCTGTTCTTGGGAGGTTGGCAGATACCGGGGCTGACCCCCGCGCAACAGGAGGCGAGCTTCCTTCTTCAGTGCATGGGGGCCGTGATTTTCCAACTGAAGAGCTGGTTTCTCATCTTCGTCGTCATCTGGATCCGTTGGACGCTACCGCGTGTACGGATCGATCAGATGATGAACCTCTGTTGGAAGTGGTTCGTCCCCACATCGTTCGCGGCTTTCATTCTCACGGCCGTTTGGGTGGTGTGGAGCCCGCTCCGACAGGTTCAGCAAATCATCGGGATTGGGATGTTCACGTTGTGGATGCTCGTCGTCATCTACTTCTTCGCGCGCGTCCGCCATAATTTGCGGGCGGCCAACGCGCCCCTCCATCTCAATCCGTTTCTTTGAGCGATATCCACTCGCCTTTCGGGTTCACTTCCACAGCGCGAATTTCGGCGAAACACCGAGCAAGATGCCGCCGCGATCCCCTCCGGCGAGACCGAGCAGGCCGACGAGGGAAAAATCGAGATCGGCGTTCGCTGCCCAGGTGAGACCGGCGGTCGCGCTGAGCTGGTCGGAGTCGGCCGAGAAGAAGTGCACCCCGGCAAGCTCCGCCACCCACGACAGGTTCGCCCAATCGAGATTCAGGTCGACATCGACGCCCGCCTGTACGCCTGCCGGCCGGTCGCTCGCGATATGAGCTCCGGGATCGATGAGCGCGCCAAGGTTGAGAACCACATGATTTTCGCCCCAAGTTCGTCCGACGAGCAGCAGCGCTTCGTAACCGATGCCATGGGCGTCGTTGCCGACCGGCAGTTTGGGCCCCAGTTGAGCTCCGATGCTCCACGCCGAGCTGCTCGCGTCTTCGCGCGAGTCGTAGAGCCCGAGCTTCGCGGCCACCCAAACGTTCTCCGGTGCGGCGTGGTCGAACGTGAAACGTCCGTCGTCCGGACCTTCGACCGCATAAGCACCATCGATGTCGAGCTCGACGTTCGGCGCGAGTCCAAGGTCCAGCTCGATGTCGGGGACGAAGAGCCTCCACGCAGCTTCACCGCGGACAGCCCCGACCTGAAGGTCGACCTCGAGCGCCCCTTCAGGTTCAAGCTCCAGATCGGTTGGTTCGAAGCGGGGCCGCCGGCGGGCCTCGGATTCACGCGGCAGGAGCGCGAACGATGCGGCTGCGATCGCCAAAAAAGGTGTTGCCCGCACGCTGGTCAGGCTACACGAGTTCGCCCCTATGGCGCCGGCAAGCGAGCTCAGAAGCGCAGGCGGGCCGCAGGCCGCGCCGAGTAACCAAAACGACACCCCTTGTCGGGCATCCGAGCTGCGTCTACATGTCAATGCAACGTCACTGGAACGGCACGGTGTCGCTGTCGGTCCACCGATCTGCTAGGTTGGGGCGAGGAGCGTCTCAAGGATGAATTTGACCGAGTACATCGCGAGCGTGTCGAACGCGGCCGGCACGATCCTCGAAGGCATGGCGGTTACGTTCTCGCATCTGTTTCGCGAACCGATCACGATCCAGTACCCGGACAAGACCGACCGCCCGGTGGTTGACATGCTCCCCCCTCGCTACCGCGGCCTGCTCGAGGTGCAGATGGATATCTGCACGGGCTGCAAGCGTTGCGAGCGGGCCTGTCCGATCGAAGTCATCGCCATCGACCTGACCAAGGACCCTGCGTCGAAGAAGCAGATGATGAGCCGCTTCGATATCGACATGGGAAAATGCATGTTTTGCGGTCTCTGTGTCGAGGCGTGCAACAAAGAATCGACGGGCGCCATCCGCCACACGCGCGAGTTCGAAGGGGCGGCATCCACGCTAGACGCGATGGTCTTCCGCTTCATTCCGGAAGGACTTCAGCCGCTCTACAAGGCACCGAAAGATCTGTCGGAGCTTCCCGTCGGCGAATACGGCCCCCACGCGCGTGAAGCGCGTGAGCGCGCGATGCGCGACAACCCCGCGGTCCTCGAGGAGCTGCGCGCGCTCTACGCCCAGCAGAACAAGGGCAAGAAGAAGAAAGAGACGAAGAAAAAGGCGGGCGGCCCGGTTCGCGTCGATCCCGCCAAGGTGCCCGTCATCAAGCCGCAAGTCCTCGCGACACCCAAGGGTGACGTCGAGAAGTTCGCGCGTCTTCTCGAGACGCTGACGGCGCAGACCGATTGCGGCGCCTGCGGCTATCCCACTTGTTACGACTACACGAAGGCGATGGCCGGCGGACAAGACTTCGATCCCTCGAAGTGCGAGCCGGGCGGCAACGAGGCCACGGCCGATCTCGGCTACGCCATGGACGTCTATTGGAAGGGACCCGAGCAGGCGGATGCAGCAGCCACGGCGCCTCCCGCAGGCGCGCCAGCGGCAGCTATCGCACCCGCTGCGCCCGCCCCAGGTGCTCCAGCGCCCAGTGCGCCGGCGCCTAGCGCGCCGGCGGAGACTGCAGCGCGCGCCGCGCCGCCCGTCCGCTCTCCATCCACGCCGGCTACCGCATCACCTCCCGTTGCGCCGCCGAGTCCCTCGCGCCTAGCTGCTCCAGCCCCGAGTGCACCTCGGCCACCCCTGCCGCCCCCTCCCGTTTCGACCAAGACGACGCTCGCTGGTGCGCCCGCGCCCCCTCCACTGCGGCCCGCGCCCAAGCCTCTTGCGGCGGGCCCCCCTCCACCTCCGCCGGCACCGACGCGTGGCCCGGGCGCCGGACCTCCTCCGCCCCCGTCGGCGCCCGCGCGTACCCCCGGAGCTGCACCTCCGTTGCCGCCGCCTCGTCCGCCGCGGCCGACGTCTTCGGGTTCCACGTAAGGCACGAAATCGACCGTCTTATCCTGACCGAGAGGACCTTGAACACCGCGCAAGCGCGGTCTACCCTTCGCGCGCCGTGCCCACCGACCTGACGACGTTCTCGTTCTTGTTTCTCGCCGCCCTCACCCTCGGTTCAGGCGGCATCGTGGCGTTCTCCAAGAACATCATCTATTCGACGGTGGCGCTACTCGGCTGCTTTCTCGGAATTGCCGGCTTGTACATACATCTTTCCGCCGACTTTCTCGCGGCGGTGCAGATTCTCGTTTACGTCGGAGGCACGCTCACCCTCATTCTCTTTGCGGTGATGCTGACGAGCCGCATCGAGGACATTCGCACGTCGAATACGGCGGTCGGCCGCGGCGCCGCTTTCGCGATCGTGGCGCTGGTGCTGCTGCTGCTCGGAAAAGTGGCGACGATGACGCCGTGGCCCGCCAAAGATCGTCCCCAGATGCCCGCCACGGCGAAGCTCGGTCACGCCTTCTTGTCGGAGTACCTGCTTCCATTCGAAATCGGCTCGATCGTTCTTCTCGCCGCCATGATCGGCGCCGTCGTGCTCGCTCGACGGGCGGTCAAGCGTGATTGGGAGAAGCACTAGATGCACGTATCGCTCGTCCACTACCTTACCGTGGCGGCCGTTCTCTTCGGCCTCGGGCTCTTCACGGTGATGACCCGGCGCAACGCCGTCGGCATCCTGCTCGGCGTCGAGCTCATCCTGAACGCCGCGGCGCTGAACTTCGTCGCGTTCGAACATTTCGTGGCCGGTGGCGTCTCTGGGCAAGTGTTCACCGTCTTCATCATCATCCTCGCGGCAAGCGAAGCGGCGATCGCGCTCGCCATCGTTCTGCAGGTGTATCGCGGCTATCGGAGCATCCTCTCCGACCAGCTGACGGATCTGAAGAATTGAGGACCCGGGTAACCACCCCGCGCCGACCGTGACGACAGGCGTCTACATCGTGCACTCGAAGCTCGAAGCCGTGTCGAAAGAACGCGAAAATAATTCCGAAAACCCCAGCAAAAAGCGGAATCGATCGCGCTGGCCGCCCTTGACCTCGGCGACTCCCGTCCGCTAACGTTCGCGCGCGCCGGCGGCTCCCAACCTTTCGGCAGGGCCTCCTCAAATCCCCGTGGACCTGGACGGTGCAAGGGGGCAGCGACGCAACGACTCCCATGCCCGAGTTCACCGGACCCGTCCAACACGTCGAGCTTTCGGCGACCCTTTGGCTCATTCCGTTTTTGCCGGCCTTGGGATGCCTCATCAATCTGTTTTTCGGGAGGCGACTTCAGAGGAGCGGGTTCGGCAGCGATCTCGCCAAGAGGCTTCACATCGGCAGCTTCGGCGTCAGCGCCGTCGCGATCGGCGCGATGCTCCTCGCGTTCGTGGTCTCGATTCTCCAAGTCGGGAGGCTCATCTCGCTTCCGCACGACGCTCGCTATCTCTATTGCCACGCCTGGCAGATGGTTCGCATCGGGTCGGTCGAGTTCAACTTCGACTTCGGCCTCGATCCACTTTCCGCGGTGATGATTCTCATCATCACCGGCGTCGGCTCGCTGATTCACATCTACGCCGCCGCCTACATGGCGACGGAAAAGGCGTACTGGCGCTTTTTCACGTACCTGAACCTCTTCGTCTTTTCGATGCTCCTTCTGGTGCTCGGCGATGGGTTCATGGTGATGTTCTTCGGTTGGGAGGGCGTCGGCCTCTGCAGCTACTTGCTCATCGGCTTCTGGTACCAGGATTACAAGAAAGCGAGCGCCGGCATGAAGGCGTTCGTCACCAACCGGATCGGCGATTGGGGGTTCGTGGTCGGCCTCTTGCTCCTGTTTTGGGGCCTGGGCGGCAGCTGGCTCCCGGGGGGCTTTTATCAACCCGACAACTTGGCGCGGCTCGCCGTCGTCTCCGCCGAAGCGGGTGAGCACGCAGCGGCCGACGAACACGGCGCGCCGCGCGCCGCCGCAGAGACCGACCAGGCACACGCGCCGGCCAAAGGCCACACGGCGGAGCG